>CAHJWV010000431.1 GCA_903643055.1 Burkholderiales bacterium
ACTGGAAGTTCAGACGTGTGCTCTTCCGATCTTGACCGGAGGCTGCTCGCCACTGCTGTCATCGTCGCCTCCACCACCGCCACCGCAAGCGGCGAGCATCAAGGCGGCAATCACCGAGAGTGCGATGTGTGTCGAGGGATGTCTTGGGGTCTGGGTTTGGGAAGTCACGCGTCGTCTTTCTTTATGAACAACACGGCCCGAACGCTTGCTGTGAAAGGCGCTCGGGTGTGCCGATAGCTGCTCCATCGCGAAGCGGCAAGTCGGTTATTTCTCTCCTCACTCAGGCCACTGCATGAACTGCCAGCGGCTCTGCCTTGGAGCGCGATTGTCGGTGCGACTGCACTCGTGTTAGTTACTAGACGTGTCCGAATGTTGATTCGTGTGATTAATTATCACTAGCCGAGAGTGTCAAGTTCAGCCTGCTGATCCCGCATTGTCGGTGCTAACTTCATCATTGCTCTGAGGGGCGAGGCGGGCAGCCAAGCCTCGCGTGATGGCGACCATGTCGGCTTCGCCGCGATCAAGTCCGTAGACGGTCAATGAAAAGTTCAGTGGCTGCTGCCGAGCCCAGATTGCATCGTGCTCATGAGGCGGAAGAATGGTCGCGGGCGAACCCACCGCAACCCAGCCGATCGGCACCATGCTGTTGTCTGGCAGATGGGTCTTGATGTGGACGACCGCATGGATCCGCACCTCGCTGCCGCGGCCGATGTGGGCGCCGTGAAAGACGGAGGCGCCTGTAGCAATGAACACTTCATCGTCGACCCTGCAACCGACGACATGGGTCTGCGGCCCGATCAGGCAGTTGTTGCCGATTTGCAGCGAATGGTGGGCGTTGCTGCGCTGTACGGCGTTCTCCATCACGACGCATTCGGCGCCGATCTCGATGCGGCCGCCTTCGGCAACGATCTGCGCGCCGTACATCACCCTCGCGCCGGGGCCGATCGTCACATCGCCGCAGACCATCGCGTTCGGCGCGATCCAGGCACTGGGGTCGACAAGGGGCAACTTGCCGAGATAGGGCAGGAGCATGGAAAGCCTCTGGAAGCGGATGGAATGGGTCGGGAAAGGGTTCGTGTAAGACCTTGGCACGAAGCGCTTATACCTTGCCATCAGGCGGCCATCGTTGGCCGTCTGTTGACCCGCCCACCCTGCGGCCACGCAGTCAGCTCGGCCGGCGCATTTCGAACTTCCACGCAAAATACCCGATAAGCGAGCCCATGCTCAGAGGTCGCCAAGGAGGCCTGATGCCGAGATTTCTCCATACCGCCGATTGGCAGATCGGCCGCCAATACAGCCAGTTCCCCGCCGACGATGCGGTGCCGTTGGCACAAGCCCGCCTCGCGGTCGTGGAGACGATCGCGCGCCGCGCCAGCGAGCTCCAGGTCGACGCAGTGCTGGTGGCGGGCGATGTGTTCGATGCCCAGACGATTGCCGACCGCAGCATCCGCCAGCTCTTCAATGCGCTGCAAGGCTACGCCGGCCCGTGGCTGATGATTCCCGGCAACCACGATGCAGCGCTGGCCGAAAGCGTATGGACGCGCGCCGCCCGGCTTGGTGCGATGCCGAACCATCTGCATCTGGCCTTGCAAAACGCCACCTTGGATTTCCCCGCGCTGGGATTTTCTGCCTTGATGGCGCCACTGACTCAGCGCCATACCTACAACGACCTGACCGAATGGTTCGACCATGCGGAAACACGGCCCGGGCAGGTGCGCATCGGCCTGGCCCATGGCAGTGTGCAAGGCATCCTGGACGAAGGCATCGACTCTGCGAACCCGATCGGCAGTGATCGCGCCCACCGCGCCCGGCTCGATTACCTCGCACTCGGCGACTGGCATGGCTGCAAGCAGATCGACGAACGCACCTGGTACAGCGGCACGCCCGAGCCCGATCGCTTCAAAAGCAATGAGCCGGGCCACGCGTTGCTGGTGGAGATCGATGCGCCCGGCGCCTTGCCTCGGGTTCAGCGCATCAAGACCGGCCAGTTCATCTGGCAGACCTGGGAGCAGACCGTGAGCGTGGCCAGCGATGTCGATGCGCTGATCTCGCGCCTGAATCTAGCTAACTCGTGTGATGTACTGAGTCTGCGCGTGAGCGGTGAAGCCGATCTGGCCAGCCGGCAGCGGCTGAGTGCGGCGCTGAGCCAGGCCGAAGCCAGGGTGCGCAGCGTGCGCGCCGATCTCAGCGCGTTGCGGCTCGTGCCGACCACTGAAGACATCGCGGCCTTGAAGGCCGACGGTTATCTGGGCGAGGTGATTGCCGAGCTGCGCGACCGGCAGGCCGCCGCGGTAAGTGGCCTGCCAACGGCACAGGCCGAATTGGCAGCCCATGCGCTGGGCTTGCTCGCGGGCATTCTTGCCGAGCGGCCTTCGGTGGCCACGGGCGGAGCCAGCGCATGAGATTGCAGCGCATTAAGATCGAGCAGCTGCGTCAGTTCCGCCAGCCCTTTGAACTCGCGGGTCTGGAGGTCGGGCTGAACCTGATCGCCGGCCCCAACGAGGCCGGCAAGAGCACCTTGGTGCAGGCCATTCGCGCGGCGTTTTTCGAGCGCCATCGCTCGACCAGCATGGCCGACTTGCTGCCTTGGGGCGAGCCATCTGCGGCGCCGACCATCGAACTCGATTTCTCGATCGGTGGGACCGACTACCAATTGAGCAAGCGTTTCTTGCAGCGTAAACGCTGCGAGCTGAAAGCCGGCGCCAAGGTGTTCGATGGCGAAGATGCCGAACAGCATCTGGCCGAGTTGCTCGGCTTTCGCTTCGCGAGCAAAGGCGCCAGCAAGGCCGAGCACCGGGGCATTCCGGGGCTGTTGTGGATCGAGCAGGGCAGCGCGCAGGAGA
>CAHJWV010000432.1 GCA_903643055.1 Burkholderiales bacterium
ATCATTGGCTCCGGGCCTAGCGCGAGTGCGCTGGCACCTGTAATCTGGGCAGAAACACCTGGGTTGAGCCAGGCATGCGGAAAGTCGTTGACGTTGGTCACGCCAATAAAGCGAAAACCTTCGGATTCAGGCTTTTCGCCATGGGGTTCCCACCGCACAGCAATGCCTGAAGATCTTGACTCGGCGCGAGCTGATTCCAATAGGGCAACTAGTCGTGCAGCTTCGTTCTCCAGTTGAGTGCTGGAAGGATCACGAATGGCCAGCGACATCAAACCTGATGCAATCGCAATCAGAGAGACGACTACCAGCAATTCAATCAGTGTGAAGCCACCTGCATAGGCGCGGCGGCTTGTGCGTGCCATGACGCAGTTATTGCCAGGAGCCGATCTCGGCGTCTTTGCCTTCGCCTCCGACCTGTCCGTCAGCGCCGAGGCTATAAACGTCGATATCGCCCTTTACACCAGGGTTGGCATATTGATACGGCTTGCCCCACGGATCGTTTTTGAGCTGCGGCAAGTAAGGTCTCCAGTTCGGCGGAATGGTTCCTATCGAAGGCTTCGCTACGAGAGCTTGCAAGCCCTGATCAGCCGTTGGGTAACGCTGGTTGTCGAGCTTGTAAAGCTTCAATGCTTGCATGATGCTCGCTACGTCGGTCCGGGCCGCGGTGACACGGGCGTCGTCAGCACGATCAAGGATGCTCGGGGCGATCAACGCGGCCAAAACACCGATGATCACCAACACCACCATGAGTTCGATCAGCGTGAAGCCACGGGTTTTTCGAAGAGAACGCAAGCTGGAAATGTTCATGAACGTGAGAAGTCGCTGACGTTGAATCAATGAATCATAATCTCACCATGATTGCAAGATTGTCAGCTTTCGTGATTTGGGCCGTTGTCGCTGCAGCGGTTGCGTTCTGGGGTATGCGATTGTTGGTTCATGCAGAGCCTGCACCAACGAACGCGGTGGTGGCTACCGAGGCAACGGCCATCGGGGGTGACCTGTCTCGGCTGTTGGGCGCTGAGCCTGTCGTTGCCGTTGCGGTGATGCCTGAGGCGAGCACCCGGTTTAAGCTTATGGGTGTGATGGCTGCAAAGGCATCTCCGCAAGGGGGCACGCCTGGGTTCGCTTTGATTTCTATTGATGGCAAGCCACCGCGTGCCTTCGCCGCTGGGTCTCGCGTTGAGGATCAGATGGTGTTGAAAACGGTAAGCCTGCGCAGTGCGTCATTCGGCCCTGCGCAAGGGCCGGTGGCATTCACGCTTGAAATTCCGCCGCTGCCGCCGCCCGCAACAGGTGTTTTGCAACGATTGGAGTCGGAGCCAATGAATGGTGGTGGCGGTGATTCCGCGCCTCCTCCGATGGCCCAGCCGCCAATGCAGCCCGAATATCAGCAAAGTGGGTCGATCGATCCGGAGCAACTGCTGCAACAGCAGGAGCAAATGCAAGCTCGGCAAATGCAGATGCGCCGCGGCAGCATGATGCGCTGACGCCAGGGCCTCATGACCGCCAACGCGTTAAGCGGGGCCTCTACAGGGCCATGTTGGTGAAAAGCCGATAGTCCTTGGGCGACGCGACGGACGCGGTCTCATCTGATAGTTCCGTCACGGCTCAAGCCTGAATTCAAAGCGCCGATATGTTCAACATGGCCCTGCTTGTCGGGGTGTGTTGGAGCTTTGAATGTTCACCCCGCTGGGCCGCAAGGCCGCAACCTTGGTTGGCCTGATTGCTTTGGGCGCGACGCCGCTGGCGCAGGCGTCGGATGCGGTCAAGAACTCACCGGCCAAGTCTTCGATTTCTCACGATGCGCCAGCTGAGCCATCCGCTTTGGGAAAATTGGATAAAAAGTCGGCAGCCAAGGCGGCTCCGACTGAAGATCCGCTGGACCGTCTGCGTGAACGCCTGGCTGAACGATTGGGCGCCATTCGGCCTGCTGACGCCAATCTGAACCTGATGCGCGTCGTATCGCGGTCGGGCGCTGTGGCGTCCACCGCCGCAACAGCCGTGCTGCCTGGCGGCGTGCACATCGAACCGGCGTTGCCGATGGTCGAATCACGCCGCTCTATTACAGCGTTACGCTCGGCACCGGCCAAGACGCGGGCCGCGGGCGATCAATGGGCTTATGACGGAGATGGCGGCCCGGACAACTGGGCCCATCTCAAACCCGAATTTGCGGCGTGCAGCAATGGCAAGCGGCAAAGCCCGATCGATATTCGCGACGGCATCTCGGTGCAACTCGATCCAGTGCAGTTCGACTACAAGCCGAGCAGTTTCCGCGTCATCGATACGGGCCACACGGTCCAGGTCAATGTTGGCACCGGAAACAGCATCGAGGTTCAAGACAAGCGTTTCGAGTTACTGCAGTTCCATTTCCATCGTCCGTCGGAAGAGCGCATCAACGGCCGGCAGTTCGATATGGTGGCGCATCTGGTGCACAAGGATTTGGAAGGGCGCCTGGCCGTCGTTGCCGTGTTGTTGGATCGTGGAAGCGTTCAGCCGATTGTCCAATCGGTATGGAACAACCTACCGCTGGAAAAAGGCGATGAGGTCGTTGCTCGGGGCAGCATCGATCTCAGCGCATTGCTGCCGGTCGACCGTCGGTATTTCACGTACATGGGATCACTGACCACGCCACCGTGCAGTGAAGGTGTGCTGTGGATGGTGATGCAGAACCCGGTATCGATGTCGCCGGAACAAATCAGCATCTTTTCCCGGCTTTATCCGATGAATGCGCGGCCGATTCAATCTGCCGGCGGACGGTTGATCAAGGGCTCGAACTGAGCAAGACGGGCTGATGGCGGGGCGGCAGACTCCAGTCAAAGGTGGTCGTCTGCAGATTCGACCCCTCTGACGCCAAAGCCCATGTGTAGGGTAAGCTTATTAACGGGCTCGATCGGTTGTCTTGATGGCAGTGGGCGGAACGCCAGTCCAAACTTCGCGCAGGTCGTCGGAAAACGACCTAGATCGGTGCATTTTCCGTGGCAAGAAAAGTGCATTTGTCAGGTTAGGTGTTGCCGTTTGTGACGATTCCCACGAGTGGGCAATCGCTAAGCAACAATCTAGGGATGCGCGCCCCTCACGTCCTCTATCTGCTTCCTGCGCACGTGATCAACGGCATCACGCTGGCTTTGGGCTTGGCGATGATCGAAGCGGTGGTCGGCACTTACGGAGGCTCGGCCGCTGCACTCAATGCGTTGGGCGGCGCCATTTTTGCCGGCCTTGGTGATGTGCCCAATGCGCCCGGCCGCACTTGGCGCCGAACCTTGACGACCGGCTTGATGGGCTGTGCCGTCAATACGCTCGCAAACATCACCGTCACCTACACGCCGTTGATGGGCGTGTTCACGATGCTGGTGGCTTTTTGTTCGGTGATCACGCTCGCCTGGGGTGCGCGGGCCGGCCCGTTTTCGTACGTCGGCATCCTGGCAATGGTGTTTGCGATGGCTGCGCCGCCTGAGCGTGGCATTGAGCCGATCGCCATTCACTGCGGGCTGATCCTGCTCGGTGCCTTGCTCTACCTGATTTGGGCGATGGCCACGTCGATCCTGCTTCAGCCGCGGCTGCGCACGCTGGCGCTGGCGGGCGTGTTTGAGTCGACCGCTGATTTGCTGCGCTCGCGTGCGAGGCTGTTGCAGGCAGAAGATCCGACCGCCGCGCCGGTGGTGCCGCCGCTGCAGGCGTGGATCGAAGGCCAGGCCCGGCTTGATGAGCGGCTGCAGACCGCGCGAGATCTGTTGTTCGCTGCGCAGCCAGTGGCGCCGGGCGTGCCCGGTGCGCGCCGCAAGATTGCGCTGCTGCTGTTGATGATCGACCTGCGGGACACGCTGATGGTCAGCGAACTCGATCTCGATGCGCTCGGCCATGACGAACTGGCAGAGCAGGTGCGCGGCGCCTTGCTGGCCAACATGGAAGAACTCGCCGACGTCATTGATGACATGGCTGAAGGCCTGCGGCTCGGTCAGGCGTGGATTCAGTGCCGCATCGGTGTGGCCTTGTCGGAGCAGGCACCGGTCACGCCGCTGGCCTCGCCGGACCCCCGCATTCGTTTGGCGGGCACCTTGGTTCGCGGCGCAAAGCACATGGTGGATGACCTGCGCAAGGTGCAGGACGTGATGCAGGGAGCGGAAGGCGACATTCCGCTCGATCACGCCAGCTTGCAGATGTTCGTGTCGCCCGAAGGCTGGCCGCTGCCGGTGTTGAAGCGCCATCTCACGCTCGCTTCACCGGTGATGCGCCAGGCGATTCGCGCTTCGGTTGCGCTGGGCAGCGCCTATTTCATCGGGCAGATGTTGCCCTGGTCATCGCACCCTTACTGGCTCGTGTTGAGCGTTGCAGTGGTGCTGCGCGGCAACTTGGAACAGACGCTGTCACGCCGCGATGCGCGGGTGCTGGGCACGATCATCGGCTGTCTGGTCGTGCTGGGCCTGTCGCAGATCGAGGTCTCATGGCTGTCGACGGTGGCGTTCATGGCCGCTGCCGGTACCTCGCATGCCTACCTGACCCGCCGTTATCTGATCACCGCGGCCGCGGCCACGGTGACTGCGCTGCTGCAGGCGCATCTGGCCTATCCGGAGGGTGGGTTCGACATCGGTGAGCGCCTTTCTGACACGGTACTGGGCGCCTTGCTAGCCTGGGGATTCAGCTATGTGCTGCCCTGGTGGGAGCGACGCAGCCTGGTGATCCTGGTGCCGCGTGTGCAACGTGGCTTGACGCGCCTGGCCGAGCAGGCGTTGCGCTGGCCGGAAGCCTCGGTCACGAAAGCGTTGGAGCTGCGGCTGGCGCGGCGTGAGGTCTATGAAGCCATCGGCAGCATTGCAGCGACCGCGCAACGCACGGGCGCCGAGCCGGTGCGCGTGCAGGTGCCGCTCTATGCGCTGGCCACGCTGCTGGTGCAGTGCCACGTGTTGCTGGCGCAGCTGGCGGCGATCCGGCTGCTGCTGTCGCGCCGCGCGCCGGAGCTGGACCGCGCGCAGGCCGAGCCTGCGCTGACGACGGCGTTCACCGAGCTGGGTGAGGTGCTCGGCGCAAAGACGCCGCAAGCCTTGCTGCTCGAATCGAATGTGCCGTCCGGCG
>CAHJWV010000433.1 GCA_903643055.1 Burkholderiales bacterium
CAGTGAACTCCACACCACACCGGCCAGCCCGGCCAGCATCAGCAACGCTGTCAATTGCACCAGCTGCTCGCTCCAGGCCAGGTACACCGCCACAAGAAAAACCATCGGCCAAGCTGGCGCACGGATGTCGCGAGCCATCGGTAGCGGCGGCAACCAAACGGTGATGATCGCTAGGGCAAGCACCACAAATGGCAAGAGCAATGACAAGGGCATGGGTGGCGGCCTTGAAATGAGGCGGCTGTCGATAACGACGTTCAAGGCTTCTCACGAGAGCAACACACCATCGCTCAAGCGAAAGCATTGCTCATCAGAAAGCCAGCGCACAAAGCAAAACGCCCAACCGAATTCGGTTGGGCGTTGCGATCTGGTGGCCAAGGGCGGAATCGAACCACCGACACGCGGATTTTCAATCCGCTGCTCTACCAACTGAGCTACTTGGCCGTGAGCCGATGAGTATAACCGGTTTCCAAGGCTTTTCAGCCTCCACCTGCACCTCGTTTGTTTCTGGTTAAGTCGACGCCCAGTTGCTTGAGCTTGCGGTACAGGTGGGTGCGTTCCAGGCCGGTCTTTTCGGCGACGCGCGTCATGCTGCCGTTTTCCTTGGCCAGGTGAAATTCGAAGTAGCTTTTCTCGAACGCATCTCGCGCTTCGCGCAGCGGGCGATCGAGTTCGAACATCTGCTCTGACTGCGGGCCAAGCACCAGCGGCGCCATCGGCAGCAAGCCGACGTTTGTCAGGCTGGCCTCGACGGCCAGGCTGGCTTCGCTGCGGATGATCGTCAACGCAGCCGGCGCGGCAGCCCGTGCGGTGGGCTTAACCAGCGCCTGCTCCACCGCGCGCAGCAGCTTTTGCAGCGTGATCGGCTTTTCGAGAAAAGCGATCGCGCCGACCTTGGTCGCTTCGACGGCGGTATCGATCGTGCCGTGGCCGGACATCATGATCACCGGCATGTTCAACAGGCCGCCCGAGCCCCACTCTTTCAACAACGTGATGCCGTCAACATCGGGCATCCAGATGTCCAGCAGGACCAGATCAGGACGCACGCGTTCACGGCAGGCGCGGGCCTGCGCGGCATTTTCGGCAAGCTCGACGCTGTGGCCTTCGTCGGTCAGGATTTCTGACAGCAGGGCGCGTATGCCCAGTTCGTCATCGACAACAAGAATGGTGGCCATGGATCCTCAATGCGCTCGTGCTTCGGCGGGTGCCACGACGGCGGAGATACCGTCTGCAGGCGCTAATTTTGAAAATGATAACGAAACTTGTGCACCCGTCACTTTTGTGGCGTCCTCGGCATCTCCGGTGAGGTTCGCGAGACGGACGCGGGCCCCGTGTTCATCAGCGATTTTTTTGACCACCGCCAAGCCCAGGCCGGTACCTTTGGTTTTGGTAGTGACGTAAGGCTCGAAGGCCCGTTTGAGCACCTTCTCTGTAAAGCCGGGGCCATTGTCGAGCACATGAAGACGAACAGCGCGCAATTCGCCTTGCTGGGTGCGAGCGACTTCGGTGCGCAGCCTGACGCGGCCTTCGCTGCGATCGATCACGGCATCGAGCGCGTTCTGGAGCAGGTTGTGAATGACCTGCCGAAGCTGCGTGCTGTCGCCGAGGATCGCCGGCAAATCCGGCGTCAACTCGGCCTGCAGCCGGCCAGACTCTTGCGCCGTGGCATACAGCCCGAGTACCTCGGTGACCAGCGCGTTCAGGTCCAGCGTCTGCGGCCGGGCAGCCGGCAGGCGGGCGTAATCGCGGAACTCATTGACCAGCGCTTTCATCGCCTGAACCTGGTTGACGATGGTGCTGACCGAACGCACGAGCATCGCCTGGTCGGCGCCTTCGAGCTTGTGCTCGAGCTTGTGCTGAAGGCGCTCGGCCGACAGTTGGATCGGCGTCAGCGGGTTCTTGATTTCATGCGCCAGGCGCCGCGCGACCTCGCTCCAGGCTTCGGCGCGCTGCGCTGACACGACTTCGGTGATGTCATCGAACACGATCAACTGGCCGGCGTGCGGCATCGATGCGCCGCGCACCAGCAGCGTCGTGCGGTCGTCTCGGCCATGGACGTTGATCGGTTGCAATTCGAACGAATCCTGCCAGTGGTCGCGCTCGCCGGCTTCGGGGCTCGATCGGTGCAGCTCGAAACGCTGCGCCACCGAATGGGCAAAGATCTCGAGCCCCGGCACATCGCTCAGCGGGCGGCCGCGGTAGGCCGAAACCGGCAGACGCAGGATGCGCGTGGCGCCCGGATTCACCGTGTCAATGTGGTTGTCGCGATCGAACACGATCACGCCGGCGGTCAGGTTGTCGAGAATGGTCTGCAGGTTGGTGCGGGCGGCTTCCAGCTGCGACAGGCTGCGCTGCACCAGCGAGCGCGCATCGGAGAGTTGCTCGGTCATGTCGGCAAACGATCGGGTCAGCCCGCTCAACTCGTCGCGCGAAGCAAACACCTGTTTGCGCGTCAAGTCGCCACGCGCCACCTGTCGCACGCCTTCGGCCAGCACCAGCAGCGGCCGCGCCAACTGGTTGCCCAAGGTGGCGGCCAACAGCACCGCGCCGAACACCGCGAGGATCAGCGTCAAGGTCAAGGTGCCGATGTACATGCGGCGCAGGCCATCGCGCGCCAAGGCGCGCTGCTGGTATTCGCGATAAGCCGACTGCACCGCCAGCGCGTTGGTCACCATCGCACTCGGCAGCATCTGCGTGACTTGCAAAAAGCGGTCTTGCTCGTTGAGCGAGAAGCTGTTGCTCGGCATATAAGCCAGCGCACGAATGCGCGCGGCGGTGGAAGCGCTGAGGCTTTCTTCGTCCAGCCCTTCGAGCTGCGCCTGCACCCGCGCGCCGCGCGCTTGGCGCAACTGGGTCATGCTCGGGCGCTCGGGGGCGAAGCTCGACGGGCTGCGCGCCGCCGTCAGCAAGGTCTGGCCATTGGCACCGAGCAGGGTCACCTCTTGCGCCGACAACTGCTCGCGCAACCGCTCCAGCGCCAGAGGGGGCACCGGGTCAGGTCCATCGGCCAGGCGCTCGGCGGCATAGCGTGTCTTGGCGGCCAGGTCATTGACTTGGGCATCGAGCGTGCTGCGGCCCAGGGCCAGGCCGGCATCGAGCGCACCTTCCACCTTCACATCGAACCAGGTCTCGATGCTGCGCGAAACAAACTGATAAGAGACGGTGTAGATCACGACGCCCGGCACCACGCCGACCATCGCGAACACGCCGGCCAGCCGCAACAACAGCCGGCTGCCGAACTTACCGCGACGCACCCGCAGCATCAGGCGCACACCGGCAATACCGATGACCAGCATCAGCAGCGCAGCCACCACCACATTGACCCAGAACAGCCAGACGTAGTGATGCTCGTAGAGGCCGCGGCTGTTCGTTGCCAGTGACAGCAAGAACACCAGCACCAGGCCGGCGCCCGTGACGGCGACCAGCGAAACGATCCACGCCCAGCGAGTCGCTTTGGTCATGGCACCTGCTGGACGGCGTCAACCATCGGCGAGCCGCCTCAAGGTGACTGAGCGCGCCGCGAGAGGAAGGAAGCGAAGCGACGGGGAGGCCGGCATGTCGTCAATTCAAACGCCGCATCCGTTCGATGCGAAGCGCCCATTCGGGTTGACCGCCGATGCCGATCTGCATCGGCCGCGGCATCTGCGTGGTATCGAGCTGGTAGCTGAACTCCACATAGTGCCGGCCGTCGTCGAGCTGGGACACATCGGCCAGCTTCCAGTTGACCGTGCGGCTGACGGCGGCCAGCGCATCGATCAGGCTGTCATAGTTCTGATTCAGCCCGCCAAAGGTGACGCGGTATTTGCGGGTCAGCGGCTGATACGCCAGGCGCCAGGTGCGTGAGGCGTTGTTGACGAGCTTGTCGCGCCAGTACCAGCGGTCGCGAAACACTTCGGCCTCGGCAACGAAGAACAGCGGCACGCCTTTTTGCAACGCATCTTCGACCGGCCGCGACAGCTCGAAGCGGGTCGAGAAGCTCAGCATCAAGCCTTCGTCGTTGCGGGCCAGCTCGAAGGTCTCGAGTTCAATGACTTCGGCGCGTGCCAGGTCGGGGCTCAGCAGCACCATGGCCAACAGCATCACCGCCACCCAGCTTGCACACGCCATCAAGCCCCTCCAGGCCCATGCACACCCTCCCCTGCTGGCAAAGCCAGAGCAGGATGCAACGGTGGTGGAGGGATGAGGAACGCGGGGCACGGGGCAAGTCAGCTGAGCGCCTTGGCCAGCAAAGCGTAAAAGAAGCCGTCCGGCGACGCACCGTGATCGGGCAGGCCGTTGTCTTCATTGTCAGCCAGCGGCAGCAGATGTCCCGGAGAAGCCGGAGCCGGCATCAGATTCGCGCCCGGTTCGCGTTGCAAAAAAGCGTCGATCACCATGTCGCCCTCGGCCCGGAAAACCGAACAGGTGCAATACAGGAGACGGCCACCGGGCTTCAGCAAAGGCCACATCGCATCCAGCAACTCCGCCTGTGTGCGGGCCAGCGCGGCGATGTCGGTCGACCGCCGCAGCCAACGAACATCGGGATGGCGCCGCACGATGCCGGAGGCGCTGCAAGGCGCATCCAGCAGGATCGCGTCGAAAGCCTGGCCATCCCACCACGCAGCAGGTTGGCGCGCATCAGCGGCCACGGTCTGCGCGCTCAACTGCAGCCGAGCCAAGGTGTCGTCGACCCGCTTCAGGCGCTGCGCGTCGCTGTCGAGCGCAATCACGTCCAGCTCGGCCAACTCCAGCAGGTGCGCGGTTTTGCCTCCCGGCGCGGCGCAGGCATCGAGCACCCGCGCGCCGGCCGGCAAGCCATCGCCAATCAACAAGGGCGCCGCCCATTGAGCCGCGGCGTCTTGCACCGACACATCGCCGTCGGCAAAGCCTGGCAGTTGATGCACCGGCCTCGGTTCGCTCAGCACGATGGCATGCGGGCCGACCAGACGCGCTGAGATGCCGGCGTCCTGCAGCCGCTGCAGATAGCGCCCGGTGCTGCCACGCCGCGCGTTCACGCGCAGCGTCATCGGCGGATGCTGGTTGTTGGCCTGCAGCACGGCTCGCCACTGCGCCGGCCAATCGGCCTGCAGGCGATCGATCCACCAGCGCGGGTGGTTGGTCATCGCCACGAGGTTGGCCTGCAGCGACGTGACGATGACATCGCGTTCGCGCAGAAAGCGCCGCAACACCGCGTTGACGAACGGCGCATGGGCTTTGGTTCGCTGCTTGGCTGCTTCGACGGCCTGATTGACCAAGGTGTGCGGCGCATAGCTTTCGCCAGCCTGTGGATCAGGCCACAGCAACGCGATCGCGGTCAGCAGCAAGGCATCGACGGCCGGCGCAGGCGGCTTGGGCGCAAGCTCAGTGCGTGCGGCCTGTGCGCTGCCGAGCCGGCGCATTACCTGAAAGACGAGCGCCTGCGTTCCGGGCCGGGCCTCGGCCGGGCAACGTGCCAGCGCATCGTTGAGCGATTGGCCCGATCGCACGGCCTGCACGGCATCGGCCGTGTGGCCCAGCAAACGGGACAGCGGAAGGGAGAGGACGGGGGAGGATGAAATCACTGGGCGAGTCTACGGGCCGGCAAGCCGCCCCTTCCCAACGGCCCGCCGATGTGCGGCTTGCCGCTCACAGCCCCAAGGGATGGCAACGCGTTCACAATGAGTGCCCCACCTGTTCAGAGAATCAGCCATGCCCGGCGAGCCGCTTCCCCCCTCACCGCCCTCACCCGACGCCGAGCCCGCCGCCGGCCTCAGTGCCTCCGATCGCATCCGCTACCGGCTCGTCGGCGCCAATTGCCGTTATCACGCGAACGACAACATCTCGGCCTTCATCCGCGAGGGTGAGATCGACGAGTTGAGGGCGGAGGTCGAAACGAAGATGCACGAGGTGTTGAAGGCACTGGTGATCGACACCGACAGCGACCACAACACCCACGAGACGGCCAAGCGCGTCGCGAAGATGTTCCTGACCGAAGTGTTCCGCGGCCGTTATGTGCCGATACCCGCGGTCACCGAGTTCCCGAACATCGACCGGCTGAACGAGCTGATGATCGTCGGCCCGGTCACGGTGCGCAGCGCCTGCTCGCACCACCTGTGCCCAATCATGGGTCGGGTGTGGATCGGCATCCTGCCCAACGAACATTCCAACCTGATCGGCTTGTCGAAATACGCGCGCATCTGCGACTGGATCATGAGCCGCCCGCAGATCCAGGAAGAGGCGGTGACGATGCTCGCCAATGAGCTGCAATCGCGCGTCAAGCCCGACGGCCTGGCCATCGTGATGGAGGCCGACCATTTCTGCATGCATTGGCGCGGCGTCAAGGATGCCGATGCCATGATGACCAACAGCGTGATGCGCGGCGCCTTCCTGAAAGACGCCAACCTGCGCCGCGAATTCCTCTCTCTGCTCAGCAAGAAGAACTGAAAGGAACCCGCCATGCTCGTCCGCCTGATGTACGCCAGCCGCGCCACCGCCTCCGTCAATCCGGACTCCCTGGCGGCGATCCTGAAAAAGTCGAAAGCCAACAACCCAGCGCTCGGCGTGACCGGCGTGCTGTGCTTCTCCGGCGGCATCTTTCTTCAGGTGCTCGAAGGCGGCCGCAATACGGTGAGCCAGCTCTACAACCGCATTGCCGGCGATGCCCGGCATGACGACGTGGTTCTGATGAGTTATGAAGAAATCGGGGAACGCCGTTTCGCCAGCTGGTCGATGGGCCAGGTGAACCTGTCGCTCCTGAACCCGGCCATGCTGCTGAAGTATTCAGAGACCGCCGTGCTCGACCCGTACCAGGTCTCGGGCTCGGTCTCGATGGCCTTGTTCGAAGAGCTGATCGCCACCGCTTCGGTGGTGAGTCACGCCTGAGCCCCCCGGCCGACCTCAGTCGCCCAGCAGTTCGCCGATCGCCTTCATGTTGTCGACGCGGTCGCAGACCGCCTTGACCGCCATCAGGATCGGCACGCCCAGCAACAGGCCCCACACGCCCCACAGCCAGCCGAAGGCCAGCACGCCAACGAACACCGCGACCACGTTCATGCGGGCGGTGCGGCTGGTCAGCCACGGCGTGAGCAACTGGCCCTGGATCGCGTGGATCACGACCGAGGCGCCGCCCACCAGCAGGGCCATGTCGAACGAATTGAACTGCATGAAGGCGACCAGCATCGAGATGGCCATCAGCACGATGGTGCCAAGGTAAGGAATGAGGTTCAGCACGCCGGCCGCAACGCCCCAGACTGCGGCGTGCTCCAGCCCGATCCACCAGAAAGCCAGCCAGGTGACGACGCCGACGACAGCGCTCGTGAACAGCTGAATCAGCAGGTAGACCTGCATCTGGCGCGAGATCTCGTCGAGCGCCTGGACCGTGATCTTCTTTTGCTGCAGCGTGTTGCCGGCGATCTTCACCATCTTGCGGCGAAAGGTGCTGCCCGAGACCAGCAGGAAATAAGTCAGGAAGCACACGACCGTTGCCTGCCCGGCGAGCTGCATCAGGCCGAGCGTGCCGGTCCAGAAGTAGA
>CAHJWV010000434.1 GCA_903643055.1 Burkholderiales bacterium
CGGTGCTGGGTTTCATCGGCATCACCGATGTGCAGTTCGTCTATGCCGAAGGGCTGGCGATGGGCCCGGAGGCAGAGCAAAAAGCCCTCGCGTCCGCCGCTCAGCAAATCAACGACGTACTGGCTGCCTGAATCGAGGCTTGACCTGCTGCGGGCTTGAAACCTAAGGTCCGCCGTCTCAACGCTGGATCGATGGCCGGACCCCGGTCAATGCCGGAACATGTCCGAATCGTGCGGTGGCGTCTGCGCGTTGCGCTGGCGAACCAGCGGGATCGTCTTTTCTTCAGCCGAGCGGATCAGCTCATACAGGCGCAGCCCATCGATCAGGCTGATGCCACGCCCTTCCGCGAAACGCGTGGCCTCCGGCGTGAACATCCCCGAGGTCACGACAAAGCCGCCAGCAGCACCTTGGTTCGCGATTTCAATATGGAGCTCGCGCACCGCCGGCACGTCGAGCTTGAACGCGCGCCAGTGCTGGCACTGCACCAGAAACACTTCGCGCCCGCGGCTGATGGTCAGCAACTCCGCGTTCGGCGCGCCCGCCACCGCCCGCTCGCTGACGGCATACCCGCGGCGGCGAAAGCCCTCCCGAACCAGCAAGTCGAACTCCGGCCAGCCCATGCCGTCGATGATGCCGGCGCCGGACAACTCAGTCACCTGCTGCTGCCGGCGGCTGCGGCGATGGCGTTGCCACGCTGACCACGCCGCGGCCACTACCCACACCAACGGCACCCCGTACTGCGCCCTCCCTTGCGGCCACACCATCCGCAGCGCGACGAAGCTCAATGCCGCGAGCAGCAGACTCGCCCACCACGGCCAACGCGCCGCCGCTGCCCTGAGGCTCGTGCTTGCGCCCAGATCTCGCTTTCCTGTCATTCATTGCTCCAAGCGGTACCCGAAGGCACCACCACCTTTGATCAACGACGCCGCCATGCCGCGTTGATGCACAGTCAGCATGGACTGAGGGCAAGGCAGATGGTGGGCGCACACAGTTCGTCATTAAGCCGCGTGAGCGTTCCCTTTGGGATTCGGCGTTTGTGCCAAATCCCGCCGTTTCGCTGCCTGCCTGCAAGCTTCTGTGCAATTTCCGCGCGAGGCGTGATGCTTCGCACAGTCCACCCGTCGTTTCAACGCTGCGCTCGTCAGCACTGCGCCGTGCCACACGGCGCCGCAAACGCCCACCCATCAGCAGTGCCCCGAGCACGCCCATGGCGCCGATGGCAGGCTCAGGCGCCGGCGGAGTCGCGTCGAATGACACAGACGACACATCGATCGATATCCACATATTGGCCGCAGCGCTCGCAAAGCTCGTCTCAAAGCCCGGAGGCCGGACCGGATCGACGTGCAGGCTGCCGGCATCGAGCCCGTCGAACAGACCGCTGGGGCCGCCCAGCAGCGTGAACGAAGCGCCCTGATATTTCGGTGTGTAGTCGGTCAGGAAGGTCGCGCTGGGCGCACCCCAGGCCCAGCGGTCGAGCAAAAGCACGCTGGGCATCGTGCTCGGGTCATTGCCATCGACATGAAAGTCGAAATGCTCGCCCGCGACGATGTACGAAATCGACATCCAGCCGCCTTCGTTCAGAAAGTACGCCGAGTCGGCCGCGGCGCCCGGCTGCAACTGCGGTGACGGCAGATGGATCTCGAAGTGGCCCTGCACCGCCGCGCCGTCGTAAAACGATTCCGGATGCGGCGGTGTGAGCGGCAGCGGCTCGGCCTGGGCCGTGCCCAGAAACTCGCCACTCAGATCGAAGGCCACGGCCTGCGACGCCAACGTCAACAGCGCCGCCAACACGCCGAAGGCCTTCGTGCGAAAAAGGTTCGATGACGCACGAATCCGAACATCAAGGCGGAAAATTTCAGTCTTCATGGAAGCCCTCCAAACGACTGCCCGTGAGTGCCAGCCATCGAGAAAGCCTAGGTGACATGGCACTATTGCGCAAGATGACGGAAGCCACACGCCGCTGACACATCCGCGCCACCGTAGCTCGTTAGCACGTCGCGATGCCTGCCGACCTCGCCTCCGTTCACCCACTCTGGTTCCTCATCACCCGCCTCGGCGAAGCCCAGGCACTGCTGCCTTTGGGCCTGGCTTGCGCGTGGTGGCTGCGCCGCCACGCAGCGCTGCAAACGCTGGCGATGCCATGGTTGGGCGCGCTGGCAATCGGCGCCGGCATGACACTCATCACCAAGCTCGCCTTCATCGGCTGGGGCCTCGGCCACGCTGGGCTTGATTTCACCGGCATCTCCGGTCACACGATGCTCGCCTCGGCGATCTATCCACTGATGCTGCGCTTGCTGGCCGCGCCGCACTCGCTGCCAACGCAACGCGCGGCCTGGCTCGTCGGCCACGGACTCGCGTGGCTGGTCGCCTGCTCGCGCGTCAAAGTGCAGGCGCATTCATGGTCCGAAGTGCTGGCAGGCATGGCGGTCGGTACCGCGGTGGGACTGATGGCATTGCAGCCGCAGCGCAAGCGAAGCGCCGCCTTGCCGGTGGCGGTGCCTGCGTTGTTCGCCGCATGGCTGCTCGCGACCGCTCCCGCCCAAGCCGGCACGCCGGCCGTCAACACCCATCGCCTTGTGACACAGATTGCGCTCGGCCTGTCAGGCCGCAGCGAGCCTTACACCCGCCGCGATCTGCACCGCTGGCCTCACGGCGCCGAGACAGGCGCGCGCTGAACAACGCGGCGCCACGCAGATCGCCATCGACCTCGCTCTCACCAAGATCATTCCGCCGCCGTCCGCTCGCCCCACTGCGGCACCTTCAGCTCAGCCCTGGCCTGCAACGCCGGCTTGCGAGCGCTGCAGCCTTCGAGGTGATCATTGACCAGCCCCATCGCCTGCATGAAGGCATAGACGGTGGTCGGGCCAACGAAACTCCAGCCGCGCTTTTTCAGGTCTTTTGACATCGCGATCGATTCGGCCGAGGTCGTGAACGATCGCGCGGCATCAAGCGTCAGGTGCTTTGGCCGGGATGACGGCGCGGGCTCATAACGCCAGGCATACGCGGCCAGTGAGCCGACCTCGGCGCGCAGCTCCAGCACGCGCTTGGCGTTGTTGATCGTCGATTCGATCTTGCCGCGATGGCGAACGATCCCGGCATCGCCCAGCAAGCGATCAATGTCGTGTTGCTTGAAGCGAGACAGCGGTTCGGCTTCGAACGACGCAAAGCCGTTTCGAAACGCCTCGCGCTTGTTGAGGATGGTCAGCCAGCTCAGCCCCGCCTGAAAGCCTTCGAGGCAGATCTTCTCGAACAGCCGCCGCTCATCGGTGACCGGAAAGCCCCACTCCGTATCGTGATAGCGCTGATATACCGGCGTCGCCTGGCACCAGGCGCAGCGGTGCGCGCCATCGTCCCCTTCGAACAAACCTGCTGCCAGCGTCATGCGACCTTCTCGTGATGTTGATGATGGGCGGACCAGCGCACGACTGAATCCAAGGGCCGCTACAAACTGCCGCGACAGCCGGCCACGCCGCATCGGCAGGCCAAGCGGCCGCCATGGTGGGTTTCACCGTAGTTCACGGTGATCTCGTCGCCAGCCGACAGATCGCGCATCGCATAGAACTCGACCCGCCCCTGCTGCACACGCAGCACCGCATTGGGCCGGCACGAGTGGTTCACGTAGCGAAGCGGCTCGCTCGCTTGCGTGGCATCGATCGCGCGTTTGTCCGACACCGCAATGATCATGATGCGAGCCTGCCCCAGAGCCCGTTGCCGCGCCTGCTTCAGGCTGATCGCTTCACCTCGGATCTCGCCGATCTTGCGCCGCGCCGCGATGGCCTCGGCGGCAAATGCGCCTTGGCCATCGATCGCACTGTCTCGCACATCGACGGCAAACCTCAGCGCCGGTTGCGGCACGCCCGCCGCGCGCGTCGTCGGCTCGCGATGGACTGTGTCACCGACTGCTTGGCGGTCGGGTTCTGGCGGGGTAAGAACGTGAAGCCGGGGCATGCCGCATTGTCGCGCGGCCGCCGATTCGCGAAGCCCCGCAAGCCTTTTGAAAAATGGACCGTCAACGCCTTGCTTTTTTGGCCATCGGCCTGATAGCAGGCGCGTAGCCTTGCTTCAAACACCACGGGAAGCCGATCATGAATCGTTCCGCCAAGATCTCACCGCGCGACGCCATTGAATGGGAAGAGCTGCCTTCTTCGCTCGTTCCTGCCGCGCCGCGCTTGGCGCCGATGAACCTGAACCCGGCGCCCGCTGCAGCCAACACCGGCACCCGTTGCGCCGAAGCAGAGGCCGACCCGGCCGCCGCCTGGGGCATCACGATGCCCGCCGGCCTCGACATGCCAGTCCAGCCCTCGCCTTTTCGCGAACCGCTGCGCGGCATGGTGATGCGCGAAGTCACCGAGCCCGAGGTGTTCCGCTTCTTCTTCAAGTAATGCCGCTGGTGCAGCGACGCCGGGCCGCAGGCTTCAGCGCAGTCGCATCGATCACAACTGCACTCGCGCCTCGCCGACACCTTCAAAGCGCACCGTGACTGTGTCACCTGCTGCCGCTTCCAGTGCGCCACACCAGGTTCCCGTCGTCACCACACTGCCTGCAGCCACGGTGGCGCCATCGCGCGTGGCGTGCTGCAGCCAGTCCACGAGCACCCAGGCCGGGTCGCCACATGAATGGCTGCCGCGGAACTCGAGAGCCGGTTTGACGCCGATCGTCACGCTGCCCGTTTGCGCCGACCAATCCTTCGCGGCAAATGACCCCCATTCGCCCAGCACCAACGCGCCATGCGATTGCAGATCGGCCAGGCGCAGCCAGGCCGGCGCATCGAAGCCTTGATCCCAACGTGAATCGACGATCTCGATCGCCACCGCCATCGCATCGATCAACGCCGGCGCGCTGTCATGGTTCAGTTGCGCGGCGATCTCGGGCGTCACGTCACTCCCCAAGCGCAGAGCGATTTCGGCCTCGATGAAGCGCAGACGAAACGGCCAGGCACTGGCGTTGGCGGGGCTCGCCCAGACGCCCTGTGGCGGCAGCGGTGCATGCGTCAGCACTGCAGTGCGCGATGCCCCGCCCGACTTCCAGTGGCGCGCCGGCGCATCACCGAACCAGCCGAGTTCATGGGCGGTCAGGCCTTGCACCAGATAAGCATCGTCCGCGCCGTGCAATGCAGCAGCCAAAGGCGCCGCAGCACTCAAGCCAGTTTGCTGGCGGGCCTTCAACAAGGCTTCGGCCACAGCATCGAGATTCGTGATCGTCATTGCATACCTCAGGGTGGAATGGATTTCAGTTGATTGTCCGCAAGCCCCACCAGCAAGGCACGGCCATCGCCGGTGACACGGAACTCACCGTACCGCGCTTGCGCGAAACGCTGGGCTTGGCCCTCTTCAAAGAACCAGGCATCGGTGACCAGCGACCATTGGCCATGCTTCTGTGTCAGCTCGATGCGGAATTCGCCGGCAGCGAGCGGCTCACCGCGGTCCCGGCGAAGCAGGCTGGCCACACCGCGCTCATCTTTGCGCGCCACCACCTGCGGCCGACCTGCAGGCGTGCCCGTGGCCCTTTCCTTGTCAAGCGCCGGCACTTGAAAGTTCAGCCGCATGTAATCGCCTTGCGTCAGCGAACGCGGGTCCACCGGCGCCAGCGGCACGAAGATCTTTTGGCCATGGGCGATCACATCTTCCTTTTGCCAGATCGCGGCCGCGGCCAGCGCCAACGCGAGAACGGTGCTGAACAGAATGGCCAGCGTGGGGGCGTTTCCCTTCGCTGATGCCAGCGCGTGCCGCGATCCACCAGGTGCAGGCTGCACGTCCACGTTCGTGACACGATGCAGGCCCCAGGCCACGGTGCCCAGCAGCGCGCCGGCGGCGGTCAGGAGCAAGGCCTTGGTCGTCAGCGGCCAAGCCAGCTGATAGTAGAAGCTGCCGATGATCCACACCGACGTCACCACAGCCATGGCGGCCAGCAGCGGGCGCCGTGTCTTCAGGCAGATCACCCATGCCAGCAGCGCAGCACCGAGGCTTGGCAACAGCCAGGCCAGTGCGGTGACCACCACCGTGGTCACGACCAGCGCCAGGCCTGCCGTGCGCCCCACGGGGCGACGCAGGCCTGACGCACCCGCTACCGCAGCAGCCACAGCCAGCAAGGCACTGAAAACCTGCATGCCGCGGCTGAAACCAGCGCCTCGGCCCAGCTCGTTCGCAGCTTCCACTAAGGCCCGCATCAGCCCGTTGCCTGCCAAGCCACCGACCAAAAAGGTCATGCCGGACCACAGCGCCAATGAGGCAAGCGCCACCAGCAGCCAGCTGCCCGCCACCGATTCAAGCGCCGCCGCCCACCGCGCTCTGGTACCGGACTGCAGCGCACTGCGCTGAACCCACAAGGCCAACAGCCACACGCCCAGCAACGCATGCCCGGCCATCCAGAACGGCTTGATGAACTGGCGATCGAGCGTTCCGTTCCAGAACATGCCGGCCGCGAAACTCGCGGCAGCAGCGCCCAAAAGCCCGCGCAACCCAGCACTCGGCGACGCCAAGGCAAGCACCCAACTCAAGGCCGACATGCAGCCGAAGGCCAGTGCTTTGTTATCGAGATCGCGAGTCACCGCAAAGCACAGCAAGCCGATGGCGGCCATCCATACCGGCAAGGCCAGTTGCTCAACGAAGATCGACCCTCTCGACAGGCGCAACATCGCCAACCCGCCGGCCAACATCAACACGCCGGCCAGGTAAGGGCCGTTGCCGCGCAGCGCCACGTCACCGATCAAGGTCGCGACACCGATCAGCAGCGGCAGCGCCGCCAGCCAGGCCCCAATGCCAATCAACACCAGCACCGGCCAGGGCCGGTCATCGTCTTCGAGGGCCGGCGCGTCAGCCGGCAGCAAGCCTTGCGCTACCGCCTGCGCCAAGACCCGATCGAACTCGCGGCCCTGCGGGCGGCTCATGCCGCACCTCCGGCCGCCTGGCGGTGCCGAGCCAGACGCAGGATGCCGTGCACCGAGGCGCCCAGCAATGCAGCGGCCACGATGCCGATCTGGATCAGCTTCAAGGCTTCGCCGCTCCGCGCACCTTCCAAATACCAGCGGGCCACACCACTGATCAGCAGAATGTTCAGCCCCAGGGCCACGACGCTCAAGACGAACACATCAAAGGCCGGCCGCCACGTGACCAGCAGCGTGGCGGCTATCACCAGGAGGGCCACACCGGCCGGGTAGGCCCCCCCGCCGCGCGGCCTCATCAAGCCTTCCAGCGCCGACATCGTCACCAGCAAGGCCGCCAGCACCACGGCACTGCGATACCCCCACAGCCCGGCGCCTGTGATCCGTTGAAACAAGGGGCTCAGCCCGGCCACCATCAACACCGCGAAAACCCATGCGCTGAGTTGCAGCTGAAAGTCACCGAAGGCCGTCTCGTCGTGGTTCGTCAACCACAACCGCCAGGGCGGGCCTACATGCGCATCGAGCCACAGCGACACCGCCACCATGGCCACCAGCGCCCAAGGCGCCCACAGCACATCGCTGCGCACGCCCAGGCACAACGGAAAAGCCAGCACCGCCCACAGCGCAAACAGCTGCCATGCATCAGCGCCGGTTTGATACGTCTGGCCGAAATAGGCGAACAAAGCTCCGATGCCTAACATCGCAAGCAACCCCAGCGGCGCACGCGCCGTGGGCCGAGCGGCGGCCCCGATGCCCGCGATCAGCACCGCCCCCATCAACAACGCGAAGCGGCCGAAGCGGCTGAACTCGGCCCAGTTCGCCGCAACCCACAAAATCATCCCGAAGCCACCCAGCGCGGCCCCTGCGATGGCCACCAGACGCACCAGCCGGGTCGTCCATCCCCACGGCATGCCTTCGAACCCACCGAGCTGCAGCAAGCGCTTCGTGTCGTCTGCATGCAACTGATGACGGCGAGCAAGCTCATAGAGGCTCAAGCGCAAGTTCATCTTTTCTCCCTGAAGACCCGCAAGAGCCGATCTTCTCAGACTCACTTCGATACACCCGACACCCCTAGCTCATAACGACCTGTAAGAACTGACAGATGCAGTGATTGGCTTGTACTGAATTAATGAGTCGCGGGGTCCTGTGTCACTACGCCTTGACCCTGAACACGCCCTTTCGGGACATCGATATCGGCCCGGCGCCTCAGGCACCGATGGCCGTTTGCTGAAACGAGCCCGTACCGCATGAACAGCGACATCCGCGATCTTTCCCTCGACATGGCGTGTCACCCGCCGCCGCCTTTCCCGCGCTTGTCGCTGCCCACCTTCCGCAACCACCGCTGCACCGTGATGCAGCACGGCCTGATGCAGGCCCACCGATGTGCGCGAGGCCAGTGATGCTGCGCGTGCTGGTCATCGAAGACTCACCGGTCAACATGTTGTTGACGGTCACGATCCTGAAGCGGGCCGGGCATGTGCCGCTTCAGGCCGAGACCGCGTTGCGCGGCCTGGAGTTGGCGTTGGAACAGCGGCCCGACCTCATCCTGATGGACATCCAGTTGCCCGACATGGACGGGCTGGAAGCGACGCGCCGTGTCAAGGCCGACCCGGCGCTGTGCGACATCCCGGTGATTGCGTTGACCGCGTTTGCGATGAAGGGCGATGAAGACGACATGCGGGCCGCCGGGTGTGACGGCTATGTCACCAAGCCCATCCGCTACAAGGAATTCCTTGCCGAAGTCGAGGCCGTCGCACAACGACGCGCCTCGGCAAACGACCATTGACCGGGGTGAGCCCGTGAACCCCTGGAACAACGAAGGTGGTCGTCTGCCTTCCACATTGACGGCAAGCAGTCGCGAGAAGAACAAGGCGTTGATGGCCGTGATGGCCTCGGCCGCGCTCTTCGCCGTGATGGCGCCCATTGCCAAACAGCCGTTGGCGAAGCTGTGGGCCTTCTTGCCGCTCGAGCACGGTGCCCTGGTGGTGCTGAACCTGTTGAGCGCCGCGCTGCTGTTCGGTCAGCACAGCCTGTCGCGCTCGCGCCGCGTGCTGGTGCTAGCCACCGGCTATCTGTTTTGCGCCTTCATGGTGATCGCGCATGGCATCACCTTCCCCGGCCTGGTCACGCCCGAAGGCTTGTGGGCGGCCGGCACGCGAGCCAGTGCCTGGCTTTACCTCTTCTGGCACGCCGGCTTTCCGCTGTTTGCCATTGCCTACGCCGTACTTGCCGATGCGCCGCGTGCCGCGCCGGCAAGGCGCCCGCTCACGACGATCCTGCTCGGCACCGGTGTCGCGCTGTTGGCCACCGCGCTGCTGACCTGGACGGCCACTGCGGGCCACAGCGTCTTGCCGGTGCTGTTCATCGACATCCGCTACAGCCCCTCGATGCTGGGCGTGATCGCGGTCGTGTGGCTGCTCAGCGTCGGTGCGCTGGTGGCTTTGTGGCTGCGCCAGCCTTACACCGTGATCGACGTCTGGCTGCTGGTCGTGATGAGCACCTGGACCTTTGACATCGCGCTGTCGGCCGCACTCAACACGGCACTGTTCGATGCCGGCTTCTATGCCGGGCGCGCCTTCGGCCTGCTGTCTGCCAGCGTGTTGCCAGTGATCTCGTTGATCGAAAGCACGCGCCAGCAGGGTCAGCTGATGGCCGCCCACCATGCCGAACAACTGAAGGCATCGGAAGCACGGCAACTGCACGCGCAGCTGGAGGCGCTGCATGCCGAGCTGACGGAGCGCAATGTGCAACTCGAAGAATCGAGCCGCCTGAAGGGTGCTTATCTCGCCAGCATGTCGCATGAGCTGCGCACGCCGCTGAACGCGATCATCGGCTTTTCCGAAATGATGAAAGACGGCTTGGCGGGCCCGATGCCGCCGAACCAGCTGACTTACGTCGGCCACGTTTATCACAGCGGCCATCGGCTGCTGGCGCTGATCAACAACATCCTCGATCTGTCGCGCATCGAGTCGGGCAAGCTCGACATGGCCAATGAGCCGATCGCTCTCGATCTGCTTCTCACCGAAAGCCTGGCGGCCATTGCAGCCAGTGCTGCGGCCAAGCAGATCCGGCTTAAGTGTGACACCCAGGTCGGCACCGGCATCATGCATGCCGACCGGCGCCGGCTGCGCCAGATCGTCGACAACCTGCTGTCCAACGCGCTGAAGTTCACCCGGGCCGGCGGCAGCGTCAGCTTGCGGGCGACGCTGGTTCAGCGCGCCCAGGCCGCGACCGCGCAGCCCGGCTTCAAGCAAGGGGTGCGCATGCCTTTGCCGCAAAACGAGTTCGCCACGTTCGTCGAGATCTCGATCTCCGACACCGGTGTCGGCCTGCGGCCGGACGACATGGCCCGCCTGTTCACGCCGTTCACCCATGTGCTGAACCCGTTGACGCGCAGCCCCGATGGCACCGGCCTTGGCCTGGCCATCGTGCGCCGGTTGGCCGAGCTGCACGGTGGCACCGTGGCCGTCACCAGTGATGTAGGCCGCGGGAGTTGCTTCAGCCTGTGGCTGCCGTGGCACGCAGCGATCGAGGCCCGCCTTTCCCGCCTGAATCCAGCACGCGGGCATACCGAAGGCCCGCTCGCCTTGTTGATCGAACAGGACGAGTGCGCCGCCGCTCTGATGAGAAGTCAGCTCGAAGCCGAAGGGTTCCGCGTTCAGCATGTGCCTTCGGCCGAGGCGGCGTTGAAGCTGGCCTGCGACTGTCGGCCCGATGTCATTGCGCTGGATGTGCATCTGCCCGGCATGGACGGCTGGGAGTTCCTGTCACGGCAGAAGGCCTTGCCGCAATGGAGCGACATCCCGGTTGTCGTGGTCTCGGTCTCGGCCACCGAAGGCATCGGCTTTTCGCTTGGCGCCTCGATGGTGCTCGAAAAGCCCGTCTGCCCGCGTGCACTGTCTGACGGCATGACGCGCCTCGGGCTGGTGCCGCAGAAATCGACCGATGTGACGGTGCTCGTGATCGACGACGACCCCAATGCGGTCGAGATCCTCGCGAGCCATTTGCACCAAAGCGGCTACATCGTGCTGTGCGCGTTCGGCGGCAGCGAAGGCATCGAGATGGCACGGCACTTCCTGCCCGACCTGATCGCGCTGGATCTGCAGATGCCCGAGGTCAATGGCTTCGACGTGGTCGAAGCACTGAAGAGCCACAGCAGCACGGCCCACATTCCCGTGATCATCGTGACCGCACGGGCCTTGAGCGATGGCGATCGCCAGCAGCTGAACGGCCACATCCTTGATCTGGTCGACAAGGCCGAGTTCAAGCAGGATCGCTTCATCGGTGAAGTGCAACGGGCGCTGACGCGCCAGCCTTGAGCGCAGGTCACGTCGACGCGCGTGTCGGAGAGCTCCCACAGCCAGCAACGGCCCGTACCGACTGACGATTAATTGCGCACCGCCTACGCTTCAGCACTCATCCATTCCTTCGGGAGAACGACATGCTGCGCAAAGCCTTGCTCATCGCCTTCACCACGGGTGCAGCCGCCCGTTTGTTCCATGCTTATCGGCAACGGCAGGCCGAGGTGGCTGCGGCGCGCCCGCTCTAAGCCCAGCTCAGCGGCAATGACTGCCATCGCAGGAGCTGTCTCTTGATCCGAGCCCGAAACGCGTATGCGCTGATCAAGGAAACGATCGAAGCCTGGAGCAACGATCACGTGCCGAGCATGGGCGCGGCATTGGCTTACTACACGATGTTCTCGGCGGCCCCGTTGCTGTTGATCGTCGTGTCGGTGGCCGGCCTGGTGTTTGGCGAAGAGGCGGCGCGGGGCGAGATCTTCAGCCAGCTGCAAGGCCTGATGGGCGAGAAGGGTGCCGCTGCGATGCAAGGCCTGCTGCAAAGCGTGAACCGGCCTCGCGATGGCGCGATCGGCACCTTGATCGGTGTCGGCGTGTTATTCGTCGGTGCCACGACTGTGTTCGCTGAATTGCAGGACTCGCTCGATCGCATCTGGCGCGCGCCGGTGCGTGAAAACACCAGCGGTGTCTGGGCCCTGTTTCGTGCGCGCGTCCTGTCGTTCGGAATGATCCTGGGCATCGGCTTTTTACTGATGGTGTCGCTGGTGGTCAGCGCCGCGATTGCTGCCTTGGGCAAATGGTGGGCGCCCTTGTTCGGCGGTTGGGAGCTGTTGGCACAAGCCGCGAATTTCGGGCTGAGCTTTGGCCTGATCACCGTGATCTTCGCGTTGATCTACAAGACGATGCCGCGGGTGCACGTGGCCTGGCGCGATGTCTGGATCGGCGCGGCCGTCACGTCGATGCTGTTCTCGATCGGCAAGCTGCTGATCGGCCTGTACATCGGCAAGAGCAGTGTGACCTCGGGTTTCGGTGCGGCAGGGTCGCTAGCCGTGGTGCTGCTGTGGGTTTACTACTCGGCGCAGATTTTTCTGATGGGCGCGGCGTTCACCTGGGTCTATGCGCACCGCCTCGGCTCGCGTCGTGGTGAGCCACTGCCGGGAGCAATTGAATTGGGTGCGACGGCTTCCACATCGGGGCTGGGTGCTGCAAAACCCCCCTTAGCGGCAAGCGCTGCGCCCGTGGATCGGCTGCCTGAGGTAGGTCGTCTGCAAGACGCACGGTCTGCATCGCTGTGATGGACCGCGTGACCCTCGAACCGCAATCGGATCAGGCCAAAAGCTGCTGGGCCCGCGTCACATGCGTTGCGCCACGCGCAGCAGATCTCGGCTACCGAGCAACGGCGGCATCACACGATCGTGGTGCAATTCGCTGCGCGAGGCGACCGGTTGCTCATGCTCGTCGATGTCAATGCGCAGCAGTGAGAAATCAAGCTCGTCACGCACCACATTCAAGGTCGACGCATCGACCAGGCTGCGGTGCAGATAAACCGGGTTGTGTCTGGCGCCGACCAATGTGGCGCAGCCTGGCACATGCACCAACTTCAACGATCGCGCATTCATCACCGAGAGGGTGACTTGCGGATCGAAAGCGATGTCGGAGGCCAAATCGCTGTCACGTGGAATCACGAACCAAAGGTGCGAACCATGTTCATTCGAGCACGTCGCGATCCGAACCATTCGCGCATGGGGCTCGCCCTGCAGCGTGGTGGTCGTCAATACACAGTTTTTTGCCCTCGCGAACAGATCGTCGAAGTGGCTACGTCCAAATTGAAATGTAAGTGCCATGAGGTCACCTCTCTCTTTGGAAGTACACACTTGCAAGTAACGTTCCACTCCGCTCCTCGATGCCATTAGCAGGCTGCAGGGTCTTCTGAAGGCAAGTTGGCGATCGATGGAGGAGGCTGGGCTTAGCTCAGCGATGCCGAAACAGGCAAACGCTGCGGAAAAAAAAACATGGCCAACTCAATACCAGTCGATAACGAGTTACCACCCGCACCAATTCGGGAGCTAAGAGAGGACTCAAATCGTCACAAGTTTCGAATTCGGGTTCGTGACACGGTCCGTTTGAAGCAGGCTTTCCAGGCAGTGCTCGCGAATGCCGTAAAACGCCTTGATCTCCGCGATCTGCGCCAGCACCTGATCGGCCGCTTGAGGGCTAGGGCTGTTGCGCTTCACCGCCAGAATCATCTTGTTCTTGTTCGTGTGCTCCAGCGAAATGAACTCAAACACCTGCGTGTCATAGCCGCTGGCGTCCAGCAGCAAGGCCCGCAAGCCATCGGTGACCATCTCGGCTTCCTGGCCGAGATGCACGCCGTGCTGCAGGATTGGCCGCAACGGGTGTGGGCTCAGCAGCTGCGGGCGGATCTGCTTGTGGCAGCAAGGCGAGCACATGATGATGTCGGCGCCGGCGCGGATGCCGAGGTGGATCGCGTGGTCGGTCGCGGTATCGCAAGCATGCAACGCGATCATCACGTTCAGGCCCGTCGGCGTGTAGGTGCGGACGTCACCTTGCTCGATGCGCAAGCCCTTGATGCCGAGCTTGCCGATTGCGTCATTGCACAAGCGCACCATGTCCGCGCGCAGCTCGACACCCGTCACCTGCGCATCCACGCCTTTGGCTTGCCGAAGCCAGTCATGGATCGCAAAGGTCAGGTAACCCTTGCCGGAGCCGAAGTCGATCACCTCGATGCGGCGCGCATCGGCCAGCGGCGAAGTCAACAGCGCATGCGAGAACACCTCGATGAACTTGTTGATCTGCTTCCACTTGCGCGACATCGCCGGAATCAGCTGATGCTGCGTGGTCGTGACGCCGAGTTCAACGAGGAACGGCCGATCCAGATCCAGCAAACGCTGTTTTGCACGATCGTGCGCAGCAGAAGGCGTCTGCGCTTCCACGGCCGATTCATGCGCGGCCACATGCAAGCGGCACTGCCCTTTCTTGCTGATCGACAACTGTATTTCCTGCGTCGCAGTGAACAGGTGGGCGGTGCGGAATTCACCCCGGCTCAGCAGCTCGCGCAACTGCGCCAGGCCTTGGGCCATCGGCCAGTTCTTCGTGATGTCCCGCGTTGCGTGCCGGTACAGAAACGACAAGCTCGGCTCGCCGCGCACATCGAGTGCGCGCACGGTCGCGCGCTCGAGATCGAAGGGCTCGCCATGGTGCTTGGAAAGCAGCACACGAAGCAATTGCTGCTGCGCCAGGCTCTCGACCAGCAGCGAAAAAAAGCGCTCGAAATTCGGATGGGTTGCCGCAGCATCGGCAAAAGACAGGTCAGCAGTCATGGCGGCGGGGCTTTGGGCAATCGTCGATTTTCACTGACACCTCGTAATGGCGCTCAATAACAAGGTTATGTATGAATTCACAACTCGATGACGTGCCCGCAGTGGCGGAAAAATCAAGCCAAGCCGATGCGGTCCCGCAGCGCTCGCCGGCACCTGCTGAGCCCACACCACCACCCGTGGCACAAGCACAGCTGCCACCCCGGTTTCGTTCCGACGATGAGCCATCCCGCCGCCTGGCGACGATGAAGCGCATTGCGGTCGCGCTGCTGATTGCCGCCGCATTGCTGTATGCGTTGGCCATGGCGTTGGAGGCGCGCCACCCCGCTTGGCCATATGTCGCGGCCTTTGCCGAAGCGGCCATGGTCGGCGCGGTGGCCGACTGGTTTGCGGTCGTTGCGCTGTTTCGCCACCCGATGGGTTTGCCGATTCCGCACACCGCGATCATTCCTCGCAACAAGGCACGCATCGGCAGCAACCTCGCCAACTTCATCTGCAACCATTTCCTTAGCACGCCACAGGTGCTGGAAAAACTCAAAGCCTTCGACCCGGCCGGCCGGCTGGCGCACTGGCTTGCCGATCCGAAGCATGCCGATGTCGTTGGCGATCACCTGGCCTCGGCCGCGCGGTACGGCCTGAACGCGCTCGATGATGCCCGCGTGCAGCGCTTCATCCGCCACACCGTGATCGCAAGGCTCGAGCAGTTCGACGTGTCTCATCTGGCTGGCCAGATGCTGGAGGTACTGACCGTGGAGCGCCGCCATCAGGCCTTGCTCGATGACGTGTTGCAGCGGCTGGCCCATCTACTCGAAGACGAGACCCTGCAAGCCAAGGTGGCCGAAATGATTGCGGCCGAGGTCAAGTACCTGCGTTTCGTCGGTCTCGACAACATGGCCGGTCGCATGGCCACCGGCAAGATCATTGCCGGCATCGGTCGTCTGATCGGCGAAATGGGCGAAGACCCGGCACATCCGCTGCGAGTGCAATTCGATGGAGCGGTGGCCGAATTCATCGAGCGACTCAAGAACGACCCGGCGCTTCGCCTGCGCGGCGAGCAACTCAAGCGCGAGGTGCTGGCCCATCCGGCCTGGGCGGACTACCTGCAAGGCCTGTGGAGCGAGTTGATTGGCTGGTTGCAGGCAGACCTCGCCAAACCCGACTCGACGATCCGCCACCGCATCGCGCGCATGGCGCGAACCTTCGGCGACAAGCTCGAAAAAGACGCCGCGATGCGGCAATGGATCAACGACCAGATTGTTCAGGCCGCGCCGCCCTGGATCGACCGCTATCGCGAAGACATCCGCAGTTACATCGTGACCGTGGTGGCGCGTTGGGATGCCGCCGACATGACCCGTGAACTCGAGCGAAACATCGGCCGTGACCTTCAGTTTGTGCGCATCAACGGCACCTTGGTCGGCGGATTGATCGGGTTGTTGATCCACGCGGTGACCCAGTGGGTGCGGGGCTGATGCATTGATGGCGGTGGGGG
>CAHJWV010000435.1 GCA_903643055.1 Burkholderiales bacterium
CGCCATGGTCAAAACCAACAAACCTTGGGACAAATCGCTTCACTGCGCTTGACTCGAAAGACAGTTACTCAGTGCGGCAATGCGTCGAGTCGCGCGGCTCCATGGGCACCGATGACGGGGGGCGACGCACACGCTGCACCCACGGTGCGGCGGGCAATGTCCCGATTCATGTCAAGAGTGCGAAGCATGGAACTCCAGAAAGGGTGGTTGAGCGGGGTGTCGTTGCGGAACTTCCATCGCCGAAACTTGCGCAAATGATAAATGATTGATTATCTTGCGCAAGGGGATTTGCTCAAATTCGTACGCAAGCAGATCCCTAACCCTAGGGGCTGCATGTGCCTTGCCTGCCTCGTGGGCCATCCGCATGGGGCAAGGCATGGGGGCGTGAAGGGAACGGGAGAAGCCGCATTGCACCGTTCGCGATGCGTTGACAACGATGGGCGCGGCGCGGAGTCAGCGGTTCATCAGAAAAACACCGCTTGTGGGCGGCGCAACGGGCGGCGCGATGTGCCGATGGCAGCCAACCGTCTTGATCCGCTCGATGCTGCCGCGAGCGTGCGGGAAAACCTCGTCAGCGCTTTCGCTTCAGCGGCGCGACGCCGGCTTGCGTGCGGTTCCAGAGGTCCATCGTGTCGGCCTCGTTGAGAGCCTGATCCTTGGCGGCGCGCGCGGCTGACGGTTTGGCTGAGGTGACGGGCGGCGCGGGCGCAGGCGCCAGCACTTCGCCGAGCAAGTCCAGCAGGCGGGCGCGCGCACGTTGGGGGTGGCGCCGGTAATAGGTCAGCACGAGGCCGACGATAAAGCGCTCGTCGTCGTCCTGAGGCACGTTGTGCTGCGCGTCTTCCTCGGCGGCACGGGCGGAGGCTGATGCGGCGCTCGAGGCCGTGGCATGTGCGGCCGAGGCGGTGGCATTGCCATGCGGCTCGTCCATCCAACCCGCGGGTTTGTGGGTCAGTTGCTCGAATTGGCGGGCCAGCCGCTCGCCGATCTGGCGCGACCGGCCTTTGATCTGGCTCCAGTAGCTGGGCTGGATCTGCAGCCGCTCGGCAAATCGCCGTTCCAGGCCACGCAGCGTGGCGGCGTCGGGGTGCTTGACGGTGCTTTGGACGAATTCATCGAACAGCGCCAGCGCGTTGTCGAGACGCGTCTGCGCCACATCACGGGGGCCGGGTTGCATGGCCGCGATGATAAAGCTTCGTTCACTCGTGACTTTCTGGGCAACTCGCTGGCCACGCGGTCAGGCGTGAAATCGGCCGCCGAGCGCTCGATTCGCCCATCTGCCGCAGCCGCTCAGACTTGCCGTGCGCAAAGTCACGCCCACACCTGGGAATGGCGCACACAAGCGTAATGTTGCTGAGTACGCTCTCACTCCGTTGCTGTGCAAGTTCGGTGCAGCGTCTGTGGGAGTGGTGCAAATGGACATGTTGGCGATCGGAACGGCGGCTGCGGCCGGCTTGAGCGGCTTTCTGCTCGGCGGTGTGATTGCCTGGCGCAAGGTGTCGGTGCGCGCTTCCCTGCGCTATTCGCGCCTCGTGGCCACGGCTCGGGAGCAACTGGCCGCGAGCACGCAGAGCCTGCGCACGACCAATGCGCGGCTACAAGCCGAGCTTGAAAAGGAGCGCACGCAGGCGCAGCAACGGATTGCCGTCGGCATCGCCGATCAGCGGTCGTCGCTGGCGCGGCTGGAAAGCCAGCTCCGAATCGCCTATGCCGAGATCGACCGCCTCACTGCGGCCGAAAATGAGCGCGAACGAAGCCGCTTCAACGACGCTGCAGATGACGATGCTTCCGAAGACAACTCCGGCTTTGCAGTGACCCGGCCCTATGAACCTTGACCCCTTTGCCGTGAGTCATCCATCGTGAGCCGGTACTTGCAATCTTTGTTGCATCGTTGCTGCTCATCTTGTGGCTGCTCAGGCTGTCTGAGGAGCGGGGCATTTCGTAGAATCGCTGCCTCAACGGCGGAAACGGGTGGGCCCCAGTCGGCCACGTGAGCTGATCCCATCCAGTGCGGCACGGCCTTTCAGGCGGTGCGCAGACCCCAAACAGATCGTGACGTTCGCATTCGCCATCAATTCCTGGGCTGCGTGTGGTCCGGGCATGACGTCACAGCAACAGTGGCGCGCCTGGGCGGCGCAACCTTGCCTGCCCGGCGGGGGTACAGAAGCAGAAGCGCCCGGTTTGCCCGAGATGGCGCCGATGCAGCGGCGCCGGCTCAGCTCGCTTGGCCGCATGGCGGCGCAGGTCGCGTACTGGGCCCAGGGCGAATCGCGCAGCATGCCGGTGGTGCTGGGCTCACGCTACGGCGATGCGGCGCGTTCGCTCGCCTTGCTCGGCGACCTGATTCGCGACGAGCCGCTGTCGCCCACCGTCTTCGGTTTGTCGGTCCACAACGCGATCGGCGCGATGTATTCCATTGCCCGCGGCGATCGCAGCAACTACCTGTCGGTGTCGGCCGGCGCAACCAGCGCGGCCGCCTGCCTCGTTGAAGCGGCCGGCCTACTGGCCGATGGTGAACCGGAAGCGCTGGTCGTTTGCTATGACGCGCCGCTGCCGGGCGCCTATGCCGACTTCGAAGACGAGCCCGCCGCCAGCTATGCCTGGGCGTGGCGTGTCAGCGCGCCCGCGCTGGGCCAGCCGCACTTCCGTTTGGAGGCCGGTGCCAGCGAGCCTGAGCCTGTGCGTTCATTGCCGCTTCTTCCATTCGGCCTCGACGTGCTGCGTTTTTATCTGGCTGGCGATTCGCGCTTGCAACGCGCCGTGGGCCGCAGCACCTGGACCTGGTCGCGCCATGGCTGATCAGGTCGAGCGTTATTGGCGCGTCTGCGCCACTGGCTTGTGCTTTTCCAGCTTCGGGCTGGGTGGGTTGCTGATGCGTGTGCTGCTGTTCCCATTGCTGCGCCTGGTGGTCTGGCAGCGCCAGCGCCGAACCGACCTGGCGCGCCAGGTCATTCACTGGGCGTTGCGTGCATTCGTCGGGCTGATGCATGGCCTCGGCGTGATGAGCAGCGAAATTCGCGGTGCCGAGAAACTGCGCCGCCACGGTCTGCTGATCGTTGCCAATCACCCGTCACTGATTGACGTGGTGCTGCTGATGTCACTCGTCGAGCGGGCCGATTGCATCGTCAAGGCCGCGCTCAGCCGCAATGTGTTCACCCGCGGCCCGGTGCGCGGCGCGGGCTACATCTGCAACGATTCGGGTGCCGGCTTGATCGAAGATGCGATCGCCTCGGTGCGCGCCGGCAACAACCTGATCATCTTTCCCGAGGGCACCCGTTCGCAGCAGAACGGCCCAATGCGATTGCAACGCGGCGCGGCCAACGTGGCCGTGCGCGGCGCCATCAACCTGACGCCGGTGCGCATCCGTTGCTCGTCGGCGTTTTTGAGCAAGGGCGCCAAGTGGTATCTCGTGCCGACACGGCGGGTGCACTTCGTGATCGAGGTCGGCGACGATCTGCCGGTGCAGCCCTTCATCGACGCCTGCGCCACCGAACCGCTCGCCACCCGGCGCCTGACCGAGCACCTCGCCGCTTATTTTTCCCCGGAGACTTCCCGTGCAAGCTCTTGAACTTGAGATCAAGGAACTGATCATCTCGTCGCTGTCGTTGGAAGACATCCGGCCGGATGACATCGACAGCGCCGCGCCGCTCTTCGTCGAAGGCCTCGGCCTCGATTCGATCGATGCGCTGGAACTCGGCCTGGCGCTGCAAAAGCGCTATGGCGTCAGCATGTCGGCCGATTCCCAAGAGACACGCCGGCATTTCTCCAGCGTCAACGCCCTGGTGGCCTTTGTGGCCGCGCATCGCAAGCCTTGAGCCCCTCATTCGACAAGCCGCCATCATGACCAAGGACGACATCTTCGCCAGGATCGTGGAGATCCTGAAGGAGACCTTCGATACCGATCCGCAGCGCGTGACGCCGCAGGCCCGCCTGTACGAAGACCTCGACATCGACAGCATCGATGCCGTGGATCTGATCGTGCAGCTCAAGCCGCTGGTGGGCAAACGCCTGCGGCCCGACACCTTCAAGTCGGTGCGCACCGTGCAAGACGTGGTGGATGCGCTCTACAGCCTGGTCCATGGCACGTCTTCAACCTAGGCTGTCGATGGCCCTCCTGGCCCTGGCCACGCTGGCTTATCCCGCAGCCCTCTATTTGGGTTTGGATCATGTCCAGCCGAAGTGGATGGCGTTGCTGCTGCTCGCACTGGCACTGGCCCGCGCGCTGCTGGCCCGCCAGGCTTTCTGGTGGGCCGCCGCCGCCGGCGCTGCGTTGCTGGCTGGCTTGAGCGTCTGGGGCAATGCGCTGCTGCCGCTGAAGCTGTACCCCGTGCTGGTGAGCCTGGTGTTCCTGTTCGTGTTTGGTCTGAGCCTGTGGCGCCCGCCGAGCGCGATCGAGCGCCTGGCGCGCTTGACCGAGCCCGACTTGCCACCGAGCGCCGTGGCCTACACCCGCAGCGTGACGCAGCTGTGGTGCGGCTTCTTCGTGATCAACGCGGCGGTCGCTGGTGGCACCGCGCTGTGGGCATCGAACGAAATCTGGGCGCTGTACACCGGTCTCGTCAGCTATCTGTTGATGGGCGCCTTGTTCGTCGTCGAATGGTGCGTGCGCCAATGGGTGAAACGGCAGGCGCGCCTGCGCCATGCGGCTGTGGAGGCATCGCATGGCTGAGTGGCTGGCTTTGGCCGAGATCGCTGCGCGCGCAGGCGAGGCTCAGCGCGCGATGGCGTGGCGCGGGCAGGCGCTGGTGCCACGCGAGCGCTTCATCGCTGACGTGCAGGCCTGGTGCGCTGCGTTTCAGCGTGCGCCGGGTGCGCGCATCGCGCTCTATTTCGAAGACAGCTTGGACTTCGCCTGTGCGCTCTTTGGCGCATGGCATGCGGGCAAGGCCGTCTGGCTGCCGGGCGATGCGCAGCCCGCGACCTTGCAACGGCTGAAGCGCGAAGTGGACGGCTGGGCCGGTGACGCCGTCGTACCAGCTTCGCTGAAGCCCGAGGCCGGCGCCCAGCCGGTGTTGGCGCCGCTGGATCGGCAACGCACTTCGCTCGTCGTGTTCACTTCCGGCTCGACCGGTGAGCCCGTGGCCATCCACAAGACACTGGCGCAGCTCGACGCCGAAGTGCATGCCTTGCAAGCCGAATTCGGCGCGCCGCTTGATGCGGCAGGGGCCGTCACGGTGCGCTCGACGGTGTCGCATCAACACATTTACGGGTTGCTCTTCAGCGTGCTGTGGCCGCTGGCCGCAGGCCGGCCGTTCGCGACCGAGCGCATCGTCTATCCCGAGCAAATGGCGGCGCAGCTTGGCGAAGGCCGCAGCGTGCTGATCGCCAGCCCCGCGCACCTGACACGCTTGCCTGAGGTGACGACCGTGACGTCGGTGACGGTGGAGAGCTTGGCTTCGGACCTGAACTCGGCCTGGCAACCCGCGCGCGCGCATCTCCAGGCGGTGTTTTCGTCCGGCGGGCCCTTGTCCGCTGAAGGCGCAGACAACGCGCTTCGCGTGCTGGGCCCATCGCCGATCGAGGTGTTCGGCAGTTCCGAGACCGGGGGCATCGCCTGGCGCCAGCGCGCGCGTGACGGCGAAATCTGGCGCGCGTTTCCACTCGTCGAATGGCGGCTCGACGAGGGCTTGCTGGCGGTGCGTTCGCCGAACCTGCCTGACGACGCATGGCACCTGACGGCCGACCGCGCTGAGCGCGCAGGCGATGGCTTCGTGCTGAAGGGCCGGGCCGACCGCATCGTCAAGATCGAAGAGAAGCGGGTGTCGATCACCGCGTTGGAACAGGCCTTGCGCGGCTGCGCCGAAGTAGGCGATGCGCGCCTTGTCGTGTTGCCGACGGAAGACGAACACGGCAGCGCGGCGGGGCCGGTGCGCCTCGGTGCCGTGGTGGTGTTGAGTGATGCCGGCCGCTTGCTGATTCAGGCGCAAGGCAAGCACGCCATGAATGAACGCCTGCGCGCCGCCATGTTGACCGCGGCCGAGCGCGTGGCCGTGCCGCGCCGCTTCCGTTATCTGCATGCGCTGCCGGTCAATGCCCAAGGCAAAGTCACCGATGCGCTACTGACGGTGCTGTTCCGCCCGTTGCTGCCGGCCGTGACCTGGCTGGCGCGCGAGGCCGCGCAGGCCGAGGCCGAGCTCGACATTTTGCCGCAGCTGGCCGTGTTCGACGGCCACTTCAACGAGGCGCCGCTGCTGCCCGGCGTGGCGCAGCTCGACTGGGCGCTTCGGTTCGGGCGCGATTGTTTTGCGCTGCCATCGCGCTTTGCCCGCGCCGATGCATTGAAGTTTCTGCGCCCGGTGCGCCCCGGCACGCGGCTGAAGCTCAGCCTGCACTGGAAGCCCGAGCGGCAGCTGCTGCAGTTCCAGTACAGCAGCAGCGCTGGCCCGCATGCGAGCGGCAATCTGGTGTTCGAGACCTCTGATGCGTGAGCCCGAACCCAGCCCGCGCTTCGACCTCGTCGTCATCGTGCCGGTCTACAACCACCCGGCGACGATCGGCACGCTGGTGCACGCGCTGCGCGCTCAGGGCCAGCCCTGCATCCTGGTCGATGACGGCAGCGAGCCCGGTTGCGCCGCGGTGCTGGACGCCCTGGCGCAATCGAACCCCGACGTGCACTTGCTGCGCCTGCCTGTCAACCAGGGCAAGGGCGGTGCGATGTTGGCCGGCTTGCACGAAGCACAGCGCCGCGGCCACAGCCATGCCTTGCAGATCGACGCCGACGGCCAGCATGACCCGGCCGACATCCCGCGCTTCATTGCGCAGGCCCGCACCCGGCCGCAGGCGGTGATCTGCGGCAACCCGATCTATGACGCCTCGGTGCCGAAGGGGCGCCTGTATGGCCGCTATGCCACGCACATTTGGGTGTGGATCAACACCTTGTCGTTCGACATCCGTGATTCGATGTGCGGCTTTCGTGTCTACCCGCTCGCTGACACGGTGGCTGTGATCGAAGGTGCACCCATCGGCCGCCGCATGGATTTCGACTCCGACATCGTGGTGCGCCTGCATTGGCGCGGCGTGGAAATCATCAACCTGCCGACGAAAGTGACCTATCCGGCCGATGGCATCTCGCACTTCCGCATGGGGCGCGACAACCTGCTGATCACGCGCCTGCACACCGTGCTCTTCTTCGGCATGCTGTGGCGGCTGCCGCGTTTGCTGTGGCGCAAGCTGCGGCCACACAGCCGGTCTGCGCGGTCTGAGGAGCACGCCACGTGAGCGGCCGGGCACCGCAAGACGCTTCGCCGCAGGGCGCGACGCATTGGGCGCAGCTGCGCGAGACCACCTTCGCCACTGGCATCTGGTTCATGTACCGCGTGTACTTCGTGCTGGGCCGCCTGCCGTTTCTGCTGATCCTCTATCCGGTCGTCACCTATTACTGGATCACACACGGCGCAGGGCGCCGCGCGTCGATGGACTACCTGCGCCGGCTGCAGGCCGCGCAAGGCAGCCTCGGCCGGGCACCCGCCTGGCACCACAGCCTGCGCCACTTCCTGTCGTTCGCTGACACGCTGCTCAACAAGCTGCTGGCGGCCAGCGGGCGCTATCGCTTCGAGCGCCTTCGGGTCGAGGGCGCCCAGCAGGTGCACGAGATGATCGAGCGCGGGCAAGGCGGCGTGTTCGTCACGGCGCACATCGGCTGCCTGGAACTGTGTCAGGCCTCGGCGTCGCGGCAGACCGGCATGAAGCTGACGGTGCTGGTACACACGCGGAACGCCGAGCGCTTCACCCAGGTCATGAAAAAGCTCGACCCGAGCGGCAGCGTCGAGCTGATCCAGGTTACCGAGATCACGCCGGCCACCGCGATGCTGCTCAACGACAAGGTGTCGCGCGGCGAGTTCGTCGCGATCGCGGGTGACCGCATTCCGGTGCAAGGCGGGCGCATCACCAAAGCGCCGTTTCTCGGCGCGTCGGCGCCCTTGCCGATCGGCCCTTATGTGCTCGCCTCGTTGCTGAAATGCCCGTTGCTGATGCTGTCGTGCATCCGCGAAGGGCGGGCTTATGTCGTGAGGGTCGAGATGCTGGCCGAGCGCATCGAGTTGCCGCGCGCGCGGCGCGATGCGGTGCTCGCGCAGCATGCGGCGGTTTATGCGGGCAAGGTCGAGGCCCTGCTTGCGCGGGCGCCGTATGAATGGTTCAACTTCTTTTTCTTCTGGGATCAGCGGCCTGTGGCGCCGCGGCCCGAACACCATGACTCCAATGTTTCCTGACCTGCCGCGTGTGCGCTTCGACGGCAGCCGCTTGTCGATCGAAGACGTGATCGCGCTGTCCGAGCGCCGCGCCGTGGCCGAGCTGTCGCCTGCGCCAGCGTTCCGCGCCCGCATCACGAAGGGCGCGGATTTTCTCGACCGCCTGCTGCGCGAAGACGGCGTGATCTACGGCGTGACCACCGGCTATGGGGACTCCTGCACCGTCGTCATACCACCCGAGCTGATCCCCGAGCTACCTCACCATTTGTATGCATACCACGGCTGTGGCGCAGGCCGCTATTTGACCGAGCCGGAAACGCGTGCGGTGCTGGCGGTGCGGCTCGCGTCGTTGGCGCAGGGCGCGTCGGGCGTCAGCGTTGCGCTGCTGAGCCAGATCGAGCAACTGCTGCTGCACGATGTCTTGCCGCTGATCCCTGCCGAAGGCTCGGTGGGCGCCAGTGGCGATCTGACGCCTTTGTCTTATGTGGCCGCGGTGTTGTGCGGCGAACGCGATGTGCGTTATCAAGGCCGCGAACGCCCTGCGGCCGAGGTGCTGGCCGAACTCGGCATGGCGCCATTGCGGCTGCGCCCGAAGGAGGGCCTGGCGATCATGAACGGCACTGCAGTGATGACAGCGCTGGCTTGCCTGGCCTTTCAGCGTGCCGATGCGCTGGGCCGGCTCAGCGCACGCCTGACCGCCTGCAACGTGCTGGCGAGCGCCGGCAACGCGCATCACTTCGATGAAGCCCTGTTCGCACTGAAGCCGCATGCGGGGCAGCAGCGCGTGGCCGCGCGCATCCGCGCCGACCTCGAAAGCCAGCGCCCGGCGCGCAATGAGGAACGCCTGCAAGACCGCTATTCGCTGCGTTGTGCGCCGCATGTGATTGGCGTGCTCGAAGATGCCTTGCCCTTCTTTCGCACGCAGATCGAAAACGAGTTGAACAGCGCGAACGACAACCCGCTGATCGATGTCGATCGCGAAGTGGTGCTGCATGGCGGCCATTTCTATGGCGGCCACATCGCATTCGCGATGGACGGCTTGAAGACGGCCGTCGCCAACCTCGCCGATCTGCTGGACCGCCAGCTCGCGTTGCTGGTCGATAGCCGCTACAACAACGGCCTGCCGGCCAATCTGTCGGGAGCGAGCGGGCCGCGTGCGGCGATCAACCACGGGCTGAAGGCCGTGCAGATCAGCGTATCGGCCTGGACGGCCGAGGCCTTGAAGCTGACGATGCCGGCCTCGGTGTTCTCGCGCTCCACCGAATGCCACAACCAGGACAAGGTCAGCATGGGCACGATCGCCGCGCGCGATGCGCTGCGCGTGATCGAGCTGACGGAGCAGGTGGCCGCGGCGATGCTGATCGCCGCCCGCCAGGCCATCGCGCTGCGCCGCGAGATCGACCCGCAGCTGCACCTTGGTCCGGCGCTGACCGAGTTTGTGGCCGACCTCGAGGCGCGCATTGCCTTGGTCGTTGAAGACCGCGCGCTCGACCGCGATCTGCAGGCGCTGATCGCAGCGCAACGCAGCCACGCCTGGGCGCTGTATGAAGCCTGACTTGAGCCAGGAGGTCGAACTCGCGCCGGAGTTCTATGACATCGACCCGATGGAGATCGTCTGGCACGGCCACTATGTCAAATACATGGAAGTCGTACGCACCGCGCTGTTCGACCGCTTCGACTACGGCTACCGCCAGATGCGGGAGTCTGGCTATGGCTGGCCAATCGTCGACCTGCGCTTGAAATACGTTCGCCCGGCCGTGCTCGGGCAGCGCCTGCGGGTGCGGGCCGAGATCGTTGAATGGGAGAACCGCTTGCGCATGCAGTATGTGATTCGCGATGCCCTCAGCGGCGACAAGCTGACGCAGGCCTCGACCATCCAGGTCGCGGTGGACCTCGCGACACGCGAGATGTGCTTCGTCTGCCCACCGGTCCTGTGGCAACGCCTCGGGGTAGCGCCATGAAGCGGCGTGGCCTGTTGCTGTACCTGCCATGCCTGAGTTTTGTCGCGATGCCGCTGTGGGCTGCGGAGGCGGCGCCAGCGCTGCTGACGCAGGTTCGCCAGCGCCTGGCGGATGCGCCGGTGCTGCGCGGCGAGTTCGAGCAGCGCAAGACCTTGAAGGGCTTCAAGAACCCGCTGGTCTCGCGTGGCGACTACCTCGTGGCACACGAGCGTGGCGTGGTGTGGCGCACCCGCGAGCCGTTTGCATCGAGCCTGGTGGTCACGCGTGAGCGCATGGTGTCTCGCCGGGCCGACGGCCAGGTGTCGAGCCAGATGAATGCGACTGATGAACCGGCATTGCGCGCCATCAACGAGATGCTGTTCGCGCTGATGGCGGCCGATCTGCAGACCTTGTCGCAGCGCTTTCGCATCGAAGGCGAACTGAAAGGCGCCGACGCCTGGAGCCTGGGCCTGGTGCCGCGCGATGCGGCGCTTGCGCAATGGGTGACGCGCATCGATCTCGAAGGCGTTCGCTTCGTCAACCAGGTGAAGCTGAGCGAGGCGCTGGGCGATGTCACCGTCATCCGTTTTTCGGCCCAGGCCACGGGGCAGAAGCTGAGCCCCGAAGAGGCGGCCCGCTTTGAGTGAGCGGATCGGCAGGGTTCGATGAACGGCGCACTTCCTGACAAGGCCGTCGCATGAATGCGCCCGCGAGCGAGCCCTTGGATACCGCGTTGGACGCGCCGAATGCAGCCCGCAAGCCCGCGCGCCTGTGGGCGGGCGCGGCCTTGCTGTGGCTGCTGTTCGTGCTGGCGGTCGGTGCGCACCAGTGGCGCTTTTGGCAGGGCGCACCGCTCAACACCGATGTGCTGGCGCTGCTACCCGAGAACGAGCAGGCGCCCGAAGTTTCACTGGCCACGCGCAAGCTGGCCGATCGGGTGTCGCGCCAAGTCATCGTGATGCTCGGCGCCTCCGATTGGGCCGCCACACGGGCGGCAGCGCAGGCCTGGCGCAGCCGATGGGCCGAGCTGAAGCCACCGCTGCAGCCGCTGGCCTCAGTCGATGCGGCCGCGCTGTCGCATGCGGTCGATTTCTATCGCCCCTGGCGTGATCGCCTGTTGACGCCGACCCAGCGCGAGCAACTTGCAACCGCCTCGGCAAGCCAGTGGCTGCAAGGCGCGCTGGCGTCGCTTTATCAGCCGGCCGCCGGTGCCAAGATGTCCGGCTTTGCGGCCGACCCACTGGGCCTGTGGCCGCAGTGGTGGGCCACGCGCGCCGGCGACACGCGGGCCCGGCTGCGCGATGGCGAGTTATGGGTTCACGACGCCGGCCGCGATTGGCTGGTGCTACCTTATGAAATCACCGGCTCGGCCTTCGCGCTGAGCGGCAATGCGGTTTACGGCGAGGCCTTGAACCAGGCCACGGGCGCGGCGCAGCAGGCCGCACCGGGCCTGCAGGTGTTGATGGCCGGCCTGCCCCTGCATGCCGAAGCCGCGGCCGTGCGCGCCAATCTGGAGATCAACACCATCGGCTGGGGTTCGCTGGCAGCGGTGTTGTTGCTGGTCTGGCTGGCCTTTCGCTCGCTATGGCAAATGGCGCTGGTGGGCTTGTCGCTGCTGATCGGCGTGGCCACGGCGCTGTCGGTCACCGCCTGGGTGTTTGGCGAGGTCCACCTGATCACGCTGGTGTTCGGGGCCAGCCTGGTCGGTGTGGCCGAGGACTACGGCATTCATTACTTCGCGACTCGCCAGGGCCACCCCGCGACCGCGCCACGCACGCTGATGCGTCAGTTGCTACCCGGCCTCGTGCTGGCGTTGATGACCAGCGTGCTGGCTTATCTGGCGCTGGGTCTCGCGCCCTTTCCGGGGCTTCGGCAGATGGCCTTGTTTTCGGCAGTCGGGTTGGTGGCGACCTTCGTGACCGCGGTCTGCTGGTTCCCGTGGCTGGACCGCGGCGCGATGAAGACCAGCCGCTTCGCGAGCGTTATTGCGGGCAGCCTCGCGCGCTGGCCGCGGCTGGCGTTGACGCGCCGTGCCCTGATCGGCCATGCCTTGCTCATGGCCATGGTGATCGGTGGCTTGCTGCGCCTGCACACCAATGACGACATTCGCCAGCTGCAAGGCTCGCCGGCCGAGTTGATCAGCGCGCAGCGCGAGGTCGGCCGCTTGCTCGGCGTGGCGAGCCCGGCGCAGTTTTATCTGGTGCGCGGCGCCACCGCCGATGAGGTGTTGCAGCGTGAAGAGGCCTTGAAGGAAAAGCTCGATGCCTTGACCCAGGACGGCCGCCTGGCGGGCTATCGCGCGGTGTCTGACTGGGTACCGTCACTGACACGGCAAGCGGCCGATGCCGCGCTCAGCGCGGCTGTCGAAAGCCAGGTTCTGGCCGGTGTGAACAGTGCACTCGGTGAGAGCCTGGCGCGGCCTGCATTCAGCGCCCAGCCCTTGTTGATCAACACCTGGCTGGCCGATCGGGTCTCGGCCCCGGCGCGCGACTTGTGGCTCGGCGACATCAACGGCGCGCAGACCAGCGTCGTGATGCTGCGCGGCTTGAACGACCCGTCGCTGCTGTCGTCATTGGCCGCCACTGCGCAAGGCTTGCCGGGCGTGCGCTGGGTCGACAAGACGGCCGAGGTGTCGTCGCTGCTGGCGCGTTACCGAGGCTCGATGAGCTGGCTGCTGCTGCTCGGCCATGGCGCCGTGCTGGCGGCGCTGGTCTGGCGCTTTGGCCGGCAAGCATGGCGGGCCTGGGTTCCGACCTTGCTGGCCTCGGTGCTGAGCTTGGCCGCACTCGGCTGGCTCGGCCAACCTTTCCAGCTGTTCAACGTGCTGGCGCTGGCGTTGTTGCTCGGCACCGGTGTCGACTACGGCATCTTTCTGCAAGAGCACCGTGGCGATGCCTCGGCCTGGCTGGCGGTTGTGTTGGGTGCGGCGAGCACCTGGCTGTCGTTCGGGCTGTTGGGCCTGTCGAGCACGCCGGCCTTGCGCGCCTTTGGCCTGACGCTGTTGTTCGGCATTGCCTTCGTCTGGTTGCTCGCCCCCTGTTTGCGGCAGGAGGGCGACCCGGTGCCCTCGACCGACGCCTGAGCCGACATCGAAAGCCTGCTGTGAACCCTCTGGCCTTTTCGCAATCTTCAGTCTTGGCTTTGCTAAGGCGGGGTGGCTCGCTGCCCATGAAGCTAACAAGACAGATCAACGCCATGAAGATCGCGCTGGCGGGCGCGGCGCTGCTCGCGATGCTGGGCGTGTCGGCCTGCGTGCACAC
>CAHJWV010000436.1 GCA_903643055.1 Burkholderiales bacterium
CTGCTGAGCGGTATCCGGGAGAACCGGCTCGAATTCGCAATCACCCGCCTGCCTCTGCATTTCGACGCGTCCGACATGAACGTCGACCTGCTGTGCGAATCGGAATGACGCTCTTCGAAGAGCAGCAGTTGCGCCCGCCGCGCACTGCCGCAATGACCGATTCGTTGTTCGGCGTGATCTCGCTGCTGCTCGAATCCGACTGCCTGACCCGGCTGCCACGCAGTGTGTTGCACCACCCTTTGTTCGCACGCTCGCTGACCGCCATTCCGCTGCGCGAACCTGTGCGGCGCTATCACATCGCGCTTGTCTCCAAGGCCAGCCAGCGGCTGAGCCGCGAGGCGCAGATGCTGGCAGCCATGCTGTCGTCTTTTGCGCGCATCAGCCGCGCCCTGTGATGAGTGATTCGATGGGCGACCGGGCGTGGTGAAGTGCGGTAAGGCGCGATAAGGCGCGGTAAAGCCAGGTAAGGCAAGGTAAGGCGAGGCGCGCTCACGCGACCGGCGTCAAGCCGCTCACACTTTGCGCATCGCCAGATACCGGTACACCGTACTGCGGTGAACGCCCAAGCTGCTCGCGGCGGCGGCCACCCGGCCGCCGTGGGCGGCCAAGGCTTGCTGGATCGCATCGCGGGTGATGGCATCCAGCGAAGCGCCCAACGGCACGCCATGGCGGTTGTGGGCGCGGCCTTCTCCGGGGCTGGCTTCCTCGTTAGCTGCCAAGCCTTGGCCGGCCTGGGCACGCAGGTTGGCCGGCAAGTCGGCTTCTGAAATTTCTGCGCCCGGCTCGGCCAACGCCACGATCAGCCGCAGCACTGAAATCAGCTGGCGAATATTCCCCGGCCAGGCCTGCCGACCCAGCGCCTCGCGAGCCGCATGCCCGAGGCGCAGCGATTTCTGCGCACCGCCCTGCTCATCGAAAAGCCGTGCAATCAAGGCTTCGCGATCGGCACGATCGCGCAACGCCGGCAGCGCCGCTTCGACACCCATCAGTCGATAAAGCAGGTCTTCGCGGAAGCTGCCATCACGCACGCTGCGCCGCAAATCGCGGTGGGTTGCGCAGATCAGGTCGAAGTCCAGCGCCATGTCGTGGCTGCTGCCCAGCGGGCGCACCACGCGCTCTTCGAGCACATGCAGCAGGCGGCTTTGCAGCAGCAGCGGCATGTCGGCGATTTCATCGAGAAACAGAACGCCGCCGTTCGCTTCACGCAAACGCCCTGGCATGCCGCGGCGGCGCGCGCCGGTGAAGACGCCCTCTTCGTAGCCGAACAGTTCGGCCTCGATCAAGGCTTCCGGCAGCGCCGCGCAATTCACCGTCACCAGCGGCCCGCTGGCACGTCGCGAAGCCGCGTGCAGGCGCTTGGCAAAGTAATCTTTGCCGCAGCCAGTCTCGCCGGTGACGAGCACCGGCAGGCCTTGGTCGAGTGCGCGTACGGATCGCGTCAGCAGCAGCGCCAGCGGGCCGGTGGCGCTGCCAGCGACCGTGGCTGTGGCGGGCATCGCAGACCGCAATTCGGCCGGCGCAGCCGGTGCATGCCGCGGGGGCGCCGCTTGCGCCACGGAAACCACCGACCCCGCGCCGATCAATGCAGCAGCCGCTTCAGCGCCCGCACCGAAGCGGCTCGATGGATGGGCCGTGCCCTGCGCTGCGGCTGCGGTGCCAGGCGCCGTCGACCCTTCCTCTCCCGTCAAGGTCGCCAGCGCGCCCGGCTGCAGCCCGTTCGGCCGATGCCGCGGCACATTGCCGCGTGCTTCCACCACCACTGCCCATTGGCGGCCGGTGGGGGCGGCAAACAGGCCCGGCTCGTCCTGCAAGCGTTTCCAGCGGGCGCCGAAGATGCGCTCGATCGGCGTGCCTAACACGTCGTTCCAGCGGCCATGCAGCAATTCGAGCGCGACGCGGTTGACACCCACGATCTCGCCCTCCACCACCGACAGCAGCCCTTCGCGCGCCGTGCCCAGCAGGCTTGGCCGGCCATGGAATCGCACCAGTTGCCCTTCGCCCCGGCCACTGCTCATCAAGCGGTGCTCGACCTGCGAGGCGGCCATGCGAACCAGGCCCAGCGCATGCGCATCGATGTGCACCGACTCGCCGGAGATATCCAGCACGCCGGCCAGGCCGCCTTGCGGCGTGAAGATCGGCGCAGCGGCGCAACCGAGGCCGCCGTTTTGCGTCAGGAAATGTTCGCCGCCCAGCACCATCAGCGCTTCGCGCTCGTACAGCGCGGTGCCGATCGCATTGGTGCCGCGCAGCGTCTCCGACCAGTCGACCCCCGGTTCCAGCGACACGCGATGCGCCTTCGGCAGAAATTCGGGGCTGCCGATCTCATCGAGGATCATGCCGCTCGCGTCCGACAAAATCACGACACAGCCCTGGCCGAGCACATGGTCGGCCAGACCATCGAGTTCAGGCTGCGCACAACGAAGCAGCCAGGCGGCGGATTCGCGGCGCTGAGCAAGCTCGGCACGGCCGATCGGCTCGGCTAGCTCCTGCGAGGCAGGCATGGGCTGACAGCGCTTCCACGAGCGCCCGATGTGCGGCGCCAGTTCCGAACTCGGCGCTTGACCGTCGTCAAAAAATTGGCGACGCGCCCTGTCGACCAGGGTCAATTCGTGGGTGTGATGGTTCATGGAGGCTGCATCCCGCGTCGGCGTCGCGGCATGCGACCAAGCGTGGGGTGGCATTTTGCCGGAGATGTCGTCAGTTGCGACATTTGTCACGGGAACCAGGCTCTATCGGTGACTTCGAACTGGCCTTCACGCACACAAATCTCAGCCAAAGACGTCATCGCAAGCGAATAAATAACACAACAACAGAGTGAGTTCAGGCCCGGCCGATGCTTGCATGGCACGCCGGGTCGGTCGTCGGGCTTCCAGCTCGGCGCATCGCACCTTGCATCAAGAGCCCCCGGCCTCGCGGGAAAGCACGCAAGCCTGCGACCCGGGGAATTGCACCGAAGCTGGCAAGACACTGGGTGTCGCAGCACCTGGAAATGCAAGATGCCGCGCGCTACCGCCAACCACATCGAACGCGCGCCTGATACCGCCCATCGGGCTCGCACGTCCAGCGCGTGGCCGCGATCCGGCAAGGCAAGACGCTCGACCCTCAGACCATGATCGGTGCGCAAGCTTTCAGCGAACAGTGGGAGTAGATCTTGTCTTGCCCCGACGAATCTGCCGGTCAGCTGTTCAGAAAATAGCCTTGTGTTTCTTTTGATCTTGGTGGGAAGGCGTCGGGTTGCCAGTCCGGATTCATTGGCCTGAATTCATGACAACGCGGGCCGGGCCTGCGGCCACAGGCGCACACCCAAGGCCGCAAGCGATGCGGCTGCGGCCATCCAGGTCACGGCCGCCCATCCCCATTGCGCGAGCAGCAAACGGCCCAGTGCCGCACCCGCCGCCATGCCAATGAACATCACCGACACCAGCACCGCATTCAAGCGGCTGCGCGCGCTCGGCTCGATGCTGTAGATGATGGTTTGATGTGCAATCAATGACGCTTGCACGCCCAGATCGAAGCCGATCGTGCACGCCACCAGCAAAGCCAGCTGCGCCGGGACAGAGAACCACGGTGCCAGCCCCATCGCGGCAAACGATGCCATCGTGATGGCGGCGCCGATGCGCGTCACCCATTGCGGCCCGCGGCGGTCGGCCAGCCGCCCGGCC
>CAHJWV010000437.1 GCA_903643055.1 Burkholderiales bacterium
TGTCGACACTGACGCCACCCACTGGCCAGAGCTCGGTGCCGTTGGGCAAGACCGATTTGAACGCTTTCAACCCCGCCGTGCCGATGGCTTCAGCCGGAAAGAGTTTCAGTGCATGCGCGCCGGCCTTCAGCGCGCTGAACGCTTCCGAGGGCGTGGCCACGCCGGGGGCGCAGTACATGCCTGATTGCCGGGCGCGGGCAATGACTTCCAGATCGCAGTTCGGCGACACCATCAACTGCCCGCCGGCCTCGCGCACCTGCTCGACGTGTTCCGTGCTCAGCATCGTGCCGCCGCCCACCAGCGCATCGGCCGGTGCGAGCTGTGTCAGCGTGCGGATGCAGGCGATCGCGCCGGGGCGGTTCAGCGGCACTTCCAAAAGGCGAAAGCCGGCGTCGAGCAACGCGCGGCCGATGTCGGCAGCCTCGTCGGGCTGCAGGCCGCGCAGGATCGCGACCAGCGGCAATTCGGGGAGGCGGAAGGTGGGGAGGATGTGGGTGCTGCTCATGGATTCGATCATTGCTTCGCGGAAGACGGAACGAGCTGGGCCAGCGCGGCGAGATAAGCCCGGCGCGGGTCAAGCGCGCGCACCTCGACGCCCAACAACGCGCCCGCCTTCGCATAGTGCGCGGCCAGCGCGGGTGAGCCGATCAGCGTGACGGTCTTTGGCGCATCGGTGGCCTGAGCCCGAATGCGGTCGTGCCATTCGACACCGATCAGCAAGCCACTGAGAAAGGAGTGGGCTTCGCCGGATGGCATCGCGCCGCCGACCACGCGAGCCCGGCAGCTGAACAAGGCGTTCGACAGCGCTTGCTGGCTGGCGGCGCGAAAGCCGGCTTCGAAAGCCGAGGGCGACTCCGAATGCTCACGCATCAGCGATGACAAGGTGCCATGCGCACTCAGCAGCGCAAACAATTCGCCGGTCATGTAAGTGAAGAAGCGGGTGATGCGGCCCGCTTTCAGCTCGACCCATTTGCTGTGAGTGCCAGGCAGCACGAACCAGCCGTCGCGCTGGCCAAGCGCAATGGCGCCCAGCAACTGGGTTTCTTCGCCGCGCATCACGTCGATCGCGCCGGCTTCACCACGCCAGCGGTAGCCGGGCGCAATCGCGGCAGTGCGCTTCAGCGTTGGCGCGTCGACCTGGATCAGATGCTGGCCGAGTTGATCGAGCGGCACCTGTGTGTCGAGGTAAGGCGCCTCGCGCCAGCCTTGGGCAGCACCGACCATGCCCGACATCACGATGACTGTGTCGGCATCAACGCCCGGCAGCCGGGTCAGCGCGTCGCCCAGCGCAGCTTCGAAGCGGCCCTGGGCTGCAAGCATGCCTTGGTCATCCGCGATCTCCGCAGTGCAAACGCCATCGGCATTGAGCGCATAGGCGCGGCGGTTGGTCGTACCCCAATCGATGCCGACGAGCGCGGTGCGTGATGAAGTCATGGAGGGTCCGGAGCGTTGAGGGGCCGCAATGCCGCCCAATGCAGCGGCATATCTGGATTTCAATAATCATACAATATAGGGCTGTGGAGGTTTGGGCGCTCACCTTCCATTCCCTCATAGACTCCCGGGATGCGACTGCCTCGTGCCGATGATCTGCGAATGAATTCACACCCCGCTGCTGCGACCTATTCGGGACGCAACCTGCATGGCCAGGTGGTCCACGAATTGGGGCGTCGCATCGCTGGAGGCGACTACCCGCCCGAGCAGGTGTTGCCGAACGAAGAAGAGCTGTGCCTGCAGCTGGGTGTCAGCCGCACGGCGCTGCGCGAAGCGGTGAAGGTGCTGGCGGCCAAGGGGCTCGTCGAGTCGCGCCCGCGGATCGGCACCCGCGTGCGTGCGCGTCAAGCCTGGAACATGCTCGACCCTGACGTGCTCGCCTGGCGCTGCGCGACCGGTCCGGATTCGCAGTTCCTGCTGCACCTGACCGAAATGCGCGAGATCTTCGAGCCCGCCGCGGCGGCGCTCGCAGCGCGCAACCGCACGCCAGCGCAACTGGCTGACATCGAGGCGGCCTATGAAGCGATGGCTGCGGCCCAGACCATTGCCGACTGGGTGCGCGCCGATCTCGCTTTCCACCGCGCCGTTCTGGAGGCGACGAACAACCCGCTGCTGATTCCGCTGGCGGCCATGACCGGCTCTGCGCTGGAAACCTTGCTGGGCATGACGGCTCGCACCGCGCGAGATTTCCGCATGGCCTTGCCCGACCACGGCAAGGTGCTCGATGCGATTCGCACCGCCGACGAGCAGACCGCCTTGCACCGCATGGCGGGCCTGCTGTCGGACACCCGCGCGTTGATGCAGCGTGGCGAAATATTGCCGCCGTGACATCTCCGGGTTAAGGCCTGGTGCGAGCGAAAGGCGCTGCTGCGTCGACGCAACGCTCGGCGATAGGCGGCTACACCGGCTTCAAATGGCCGCGGCGGCCAAACCCATTTGTATTATGATAATTTTTGCCTGCCGCCCACGATTGTTTTCCTCATGACCGACCCGACCCAGCCCAAGAAGAAAAGCCGTTCCTCCCACTGGTTTTCTGGCACCAGCAAAGACAACTTCATCCACCGCAGCTGGATGAAAAGCGAGGGCCTTCCGAACGACACCTTTGACGGCCGGCCGGTCATCGGCATCTGCAATACCTGGAGCGAGCTGACGCCTTGCAACCAGCACTTCCGCCAGATCGCCGAGCGGGTGAAGCACGGCGTGCTTCAGGCGGGGGGCGTGGCGGTGGAGTTTCCGGTGTCCTCGCTCGGCGAGACGCTGATGCGCCCGACCGCGATGCTGTATCGCAACCTCGCCAGCATGGACGTCGAAGAAGCCATTCGTGCCCATCCGCTGGACGGTGTCGTGCTGCTTGCCGGCTGCGACAAGACCACGCCGGCCACGCTGATGGGCGCGGCCAGCGTCGACTTGCCGACGATCATGGTCTCGGGCGGGCCGATGCTCAACGGCCGCTACCGTGGTCAACCGATCGGCTCGGGCACCCACGTCTGGAAGTTCTCCGAGGCGGTGCGCGCCGGTGACATGACGCAGGCTCAGTTCGATCAGGCCGAGAGCTGCATGTCGCGCTCGGCCGGCTCATGCATGACGATGGGCACGGCCTCGACGATGGCCAGCCTGGTCGAAGCGCTGGGCGTCACCTTGCCGACCAATGCGGCCATTCCGGCCGTCGACTCGCGCCGCTTTGAGCTGGCGCAACGCACCGGCCGCCACATCGTGGACCTGGTCAAGCGCGACGTGCGCCTGTCGCAGGTGATGACGCGCCAGGCCTTCGAGAACGCGATCCGCGTTTGCGGTGCGATCGGCGGCTCCACCAACGCGGTGGTGCATTTGCTGGCGATGGCTGGCCGCATGGAAGTGCCGTTGACGCTGGACGACTGGGACAAGCTCGGTCGTGGCATCCCGACGATCCTGAACCTGATGCCATCGGGCAAGTACCTGATGGAAGATTTCTATTACGCCGGCGGCTTGCCGGTGGTGATGAAGCGCCTGCTCGAAGCGGGCCTGCTGCATGGCGACGCGATGACTGTCAACGGCCACACGATCGCCGAGAACGTGGCCGATGCCGAATGCTTCGATGACGACGTGATCCGCCCGCTCGACAAGCCCCTGATGGCCGAAGGCGGCCTGGCGGTGTTGCGCGGCAATCTGGCGCCGCTGGGTGCGGTAATCAAGCCGTCGGCGGCCACGCCGTCGCTGATGTCGCACACCGGCCGCGCGGTGGTGTTCGAGAGCATCGAGCACTACAAGGAACGCATCGAAGACCCGGATCTCGACATCACCCCCGACTCGATCATGGTACTGAAGAACTGCGGCCCGAAGGGTTACCCCGGCATGGCCGAGGTCGGCAACATGGGCCTGCCACCGAAGCTGTTGAAGCTGGGCGTGACCGACATGGTCCGCATCTCCGATGCGCGCATGAGCGGCACCGCCTACGGCACCGTCGTGCTGCACACCGCGCCCGAAGCCGCGGCCGGTGGGCCGCTGGCGCTGGTGCGCGATGGCGATGAGATCACGCTGGATGTACCAGGCCGTGCGCTAACGCTGCATGTGAGCGATGCCGAATTGGCCGAGCGCCGCCTGCTGTGGAAGGCGCCGGTCTTCCCGATGTCGGGCTATGTGCGCCTGTACGTCGACCATGTGCTGCAGGCCGACCAGGGGGCTGACTTCGACTTCCTCGTTGGCTGCCGCGGCGACGCCGTGGGCCGCGAGTCGCACTGAGCCGCGCAGCGCTTCATTCCCTTCACCGCCATTCATCGAACCGAGAACCGATCTCATGGAGAAGCAAGTTTCGCCGGCCTACGCAAGCTACCCGAGCCTGAAGGGCAAGACAGTCTTTGTGACCGGCGGCAGCTCAGGCATCGGTGCCGACATCGTCATCGCGTTTGCACGCCAGGGTGCCCGCGTGGGCTTCATCGGCCGCAATGCGCAGGCGGCGGCGCAGGTGGTCGAAGCTTCGGCCGCCGTCGGCCCAAAGCCCTTGTTCATTCAAGGTGACGTGAGCCATGTCGCCACGCTCAAGCAATCGATCGCATCGACCGTTGAAGCCTTTGGCGACATCGCGGTGCTGGTTAACAACGTAGCCAACGACCAGCGGCATGAGTTGATGGATGTCGATGAGGCCGACTTCGACGCGCGGGTCGGCGTCAATCTGAAGCCGCATTTCTTTGCGGCGCAGGCAGTGGTCGAAGGCATGAAGCGGCTGGGTGGTGGCGCGATCGTCAACCTCGGCTCGACCAGCTGGAAAATCAAAGGCAAGGGCTATCCGGTGTACGCGACCTGCAAGTCGGCGACCGTGGGCCTGAGCCGCAGCCTCGCGCGTGAACTCGGGCCGTTCAGCATCCGCGTCAACACGCTGACGCCGGGCTGGATCATGACCGAGAAGCAATTGACTCATTGGGTCGATGAAGCAGGCAAGCAGGCGATGGCGGAGAACCATTGCCTGCCGGGTCAAATCGTCGGTGAAGACGTGGCCAACCTGGCGCTGTTTCTGGCGGCAGATGACAGCCGCATGATCACCGCGCAAGACTTCGTGGTGGACGCCGGCTGGACTTGATCCATCGGTAGGCCTCGTCGTCATCTCGCCGCCGGGGTCGCATCGCTGATCCAGAATCATCCGCACGTACCGCGCATCTCGCACGGTGCGTGTGGCCTTCAGACGAAGCGCGGCACCAGCCGCCACTGGCCGCTGAGTTGCTCGCCCGGTGCGAGCACGCTGCCGCCGATCTCTGACTCGGGGTGCAGGGCGCGCAGGTTGATCCAGTCGGTGCAGTTCGACACTGCCTCCATGCAGAACAGGTCTGCGCCCTGCGGGCAGTACAGCACGAAGAAATCCAGCGGCGCTTGGGCTGACATCGTCAGCGCGCTGCCATCGGGCCATTGCACGCGAGCCTCGCGGTCAAAGCCGATGAAGTTGTTGTCGAGATCGATCTCCGACAAGCGAAGCCCGCGCTGAAGCCCACTGACGGCCGCATGGTCGGTGCTCAAACCGGTCGGCATGACTTCGTCGTCACCCTTCCAGATGTGGGTGACCTGGGCCTGCACGCGTGTGCCGTCGCCTTCGTGCCGATGCGCGAAATACGGGTGGTGTCCGATGCCTGCAGGCATGGAGGCACTGCCGGTATTTTCAACGCTCATCGCAATCGACAAACCCTGTTCATCGAGTTCATAGCGCTGTGTTGCGACGAACGAGAAAGGCCATGCGGCGCCCTCGCGGTAGTCCAGGCGAAGCGTGATCGCCGAGGGCGTGCGCTCGGTCATCTGCCAGCTGCGTTGCCAGCCCACGCCATGCAGTGCATGAGGGCTGTTGCCGTGGTTCGGGGTGATGCGGTGCGCCTGACCCTCGAACTCGAACCGGCTGTCGCGGATGCGGTTGCACCACGGAACGAGGGGAAAGCTCGCCATGCCGAGCGGCTCGCGGCTGGCGAGGGCGGCCGGCGTTGCGGCCCTCATCCAGTGATGGCGACGGCCGTTGTCACGCCGCGAATAAAACGCGGTCAGCGACCCGCCGACCTCGGGTGCGATCTCTGCATGCAGCGAGCCCGCCTGGATGCGCTCGACCGCAGGGGCCTGCGCGTTGATGTCTGCCGTCACCGGCAGATCGCGGCATCAGGGCCGATGGCCGATCGACGGTCAGGCGTCAAGTCCTTGTGCATGGAAAGGCGGGCATCGGCAACCGGCTTCCAGGTGAAGAGTCTCGCGGCAAGAAGGCCGTTGCGGTGAAGGACCGCCGCGAATCGGGTCTGCGCAAGCGGGGTGTTTGGAGCCATTGATATTCCTGTATTTGTGCGGCTGTGCGTGGCGTCGCCTTATGATTACCACCAGCGTTGCCGGATTATATTAACCAATTATTAGTAATATACATGCCCAAAAAAGCCGGGAAAGCACCTACGCGACGGGCTGCGGACGCGCAAGCGGTGACCGCAGCGTCATCGGCCGGCGCGCCTTTGGCGCCCACAAGTGTGAGTAAGCCGGTGGGCACGGGGGCCAAGAAAGCGGCTGCCTCCGCTGCTGCAAAAACTGCGGTTTCCAAGCCTGTTGCGGCCAAGCCAGCGGGGGGCAAGGCAGCCCCCAATAAGGTTGCTGGCGACAAGGCTGCAGCCAGCAAAGCAGCGGCCGCAGTGCCGGTCAAGTCAACGGCCGAGAACGGCAAGCGGGCGACGATGACCGACGTCGCGATGCTCGCCTCGGTATCTCAATCTACGGTTTCGTTGGTGTTGAACGGCATCACCGGCACCAAGCTGTCGGATGAAACGCGGGCCCGTGTGGTGCGCGCCGCCGCCGAGCTTGGCTACCGTTTGCCGGGCGAGCGTGCGCCAAGCGTTGAGCGGCGTGGTCGCAGCGCACGTTCGGGCGGTGGTGCTTCGGTGCGGCCGCTGATTCTTTACTTGGTCGATGAGGTGTCGACCAGCCCGCACCCGGTGTTGTCGATCGACGGCGCGAAGGACGAAGCCTGGGAGCAGGGCGCGTTGGTTTCGGTGTTCGTGACCCGCTCCAACAGCGGCATCGAGTCGGCAGTGCTGACCACGATGCTGGCCAATCCGATGGTGGTTGGCGTCATTTACTCTGCCATCTTCACGCGGCAAACCACGCCGCCAGCCCAATTAAGTCGGGTGCCGACGGTCCTGCTCAATTGCTACGAAACGGACAACGCCAGTGCAGCGACGGGCGAGGGTTCGCCGCGCGCCGAGCCTCGCTTCTCGTCGGTGGAGCCGTCGGAAATCGTCGGCGGCTTTGCTGCCACCGAAGCCTTGATCGAGGCGGGCCACAAGCGAATTGCGTTCATCAACGGCGAGCCGTGGATGGATGCTGCGCGTGACCGCCTGAAGGGCTATCGCCGCGCGCTGGTCACGGCCGATATCGCCTACAACCCGCTGCTGGTCCGGGAGGGTGATTGGCATGTGGCGTCCGGCCACGATGGCACCTTGTCGCTGATGGCCGAAGCGCAGCCGCCCACCGCGATTTTCTGCGCGAATGATTTGATGGCTGTGGGCTGCCTGGAAGCGCTGCGGCAACTGGGCAAGCGCGTGCCGCAGGACGTGTCTGTGATCGGCTATGACGATCAGGAAATTGCGCGCAACACCGACCCCGCGCTGACCACGCTGGTGTTGCCGAACTACGAGATGGGGCGGGTGGCCGCCGAACTGTTGCTGGCCGAAATCGCCAACCCGGCCGCACGCAAACGCAGGGTGAAAGTGGACGGCCGTTTGATCCAGCGCGAAACCGTCGGCCCGCCCCCCAAATGATGGGGTGAACCCGAGGTTTGTAATTTATTAGCCAATTAGTAATATTCCTAGTTGCTGGTGGCAGTATCGGGGAGAAGAATCGCGCCATTCCCGGTCGGTTGTCGGCTGCGGATTTGTTCCACTTCCATTCCAGAGGTCTCATGCGCTTCATTCCTTCAGCTCTCGTGCTGGCACTCGCGGCCATCACCGTTTCGGCACAGGCTGCCGATGCCGGCGCTCCCAAGCTTGCGGAAAAGGCCAGCTACAAAGTCGGCTTTGCGCAGGCCGAGAACAACAATCCGTGGCGCATCGCCGAGACGAAGAGCATGCAAGACATCGCCGCTTCGTGCGGGTGGCAGCTCATCGTGACCGATGCAGGTGGCTCGGCGGCGAAGCAGGTGGCTGACGTCGATTCGATGATTGCGCAGAAGGTCGACCTGATCGTTTTGCCCCCGCGCGAAGAAAAGCCACTGATCCCGGCAGTGATGAAGGCCAAGAAGGCCGGCATTCCGGTGATCCTGGTCGACCGCAACATCGACCAAAAGGTCGCCAAGGCCGGCAAGGATTACGTCACCTTCATCGGCTCCGACTTCGTCGATCAAGGCCGCCGCGCCGCCGAATGGCTGGTCAAGGCCACCAATGGCAAGGCCGTGATCATCGAACTCGAAGGCACCACGGGCTCATCGCCTGCGAACGATCGCAAGCGCGGCTTTGACACCGAGATCAAGAAGCATTCGGGCATGAAGATCGTCGCTTCGCAGTCCGGCGACTTCAACCGCGACAAGGGCCGCCAGCTGGCGCAATCGCTGCTGCAAGCCAACCCGAGCGCAACCGCGATCTACGCCCACAACGATGAAATGGCTGTCGGTGCGATCACGGCACTCGAAGCCGCCGGCAAGAAGCCGGGCAAGGACGTTCTGGTCGTCTCGATCGACGGCACCAAGGACGCGCTGACCGCCATTGCCGACGGCAAGATGGGCGCCACCGTTCAGTCGTCACCGTTCTTCGGCCCGATTTCCTGCGCGACTGCGAAGCGCTATGCCAAGGGCGAGAAGGTCGAGAGCTGGGTCAAGGTGGAAGACAAGTTCTACGACGCGACCAACGCCAAAGAGAGCCTGGCCGACGGCTATTGAACTTCCGCTGAACTCTGTTGGCTGGCCCCTCGTGGCCCGCCGGTTATCGCGCCAGGGCGGCTTCGGCAAGCCTCTGGCGCGTTTCTCGTTCAGCGATTCACTTCGATGGCCGCGCAACGATTCCTGAGAAAGCAACTGCACGTGGATGTTCCAACCCAGCCGCTGCTGTCCATGCGCGGCATCAACAAGTATTTCGGCGGTGTCTCGGCGTTGCGCAACGCCTCGCTGGAAATCGCCCCGGGCGAGGTGCATGCCCTGATCGGGCAAAACGGGGCCGGCAAGTCCACGATGATCAAGATCGTCACCGGGGCTTATCCGCTCGATGGTTCGGCCGACAGCGGTGACATCCACTTCGATGGTCGGCCGGTGCGCTTCGCTTCGCCGAAGGCCGCGCGCGAAGGCGGCATCAGCACCATCTATCAAGAGATCAACCTGGTGCCTTTCCGCTCGGTCGCGGAGAACATGTTTCTCGGCCGCGAGCCGCGGCGCTTCGGCCTGATCGACTGGAAGCGCATCGAGCGTGAAGCGCGCCAAGTGCTGGAGCGCATTGGGGTGTCGATCGACGTGCATCTGCCAGTCGCTTCGCTGTCGACCGCGACGCAGCAGATGGTCGCCATTGCGCGCGCGGTGTCGGTCGACGCCAAGCTGGTGATCATGGACGAGTCGACTTCGTCGCTCGATGAGCGCGAGGTCGAGCTGCTGTTCAACGTGATCCGCCAGCTCAAGGCCGATGGCCGCTCGGTGCTGTTCGTCTCGCACCGGCTCGACGAGCTGTTCACCATCTGCGACCGCGTGACCGTGATGCGTGATGGCCAGACGGTGCGCGTCGCGCTGATGGGCGAAATCAGCAAGCTCGAACTCGTGACCACGATGCTGGGCAAGGAACTGGCGGTGACGCATCGCCAGGTGGCTGCGGCCACGGCCGATGTCAGCGCCAAGCCTTTGCTGTCGATCAGTGATCTGTCGGCCCCGCCGCGCTTGAAGGCGGTGTCGATCGAAGTGCGTGCCGGCGAGACCGTGGGCTTGGCCGGCTTGCTGGGGGCAGGGCGTACAGAGCTGATGCGTGCCATCTTCGGCGCCGACCCGATGCGCAGCGGCAGCATGCAGCTCGATGGTGAAGGCGTGAGCTTCGATTCGCCGGCCGACGCCATCCGCCGTGGCATTGCTTATCTGTCGGAAGACCGAAAGGTCGAAGGCATCTTCCCCGATATGTCGGTGCGCGAGAACATGACCATCGTTCTGTTGCCTCGGCTGGCCAAGGCCGGCATTGTCGATCGTGCAGCGCAAGACCGCATCGTCAGCGACTTCATCACCCGCTTGGGCATCAAGACCGCGGGGCCGGAGCAACCGATCCGGGAACTGTCGGGTGGCAATCAGCAAAAGGTGCTGTTGGCGCGCTGGATCGCTGCATCTCCCAAGCTGTTGATGCTGGACGAGCCCACGCGCGGCATCGATGTCGGCGCCAAGGCCGACATCGCGCGCCTGGCTCGCGAACTGGCCGCCGGCGGCATGGGCATCTTGCTGACCGCTTCGGAGCTAGAAGAGCTGGTGGCATCGAGCGACCGTGTGGCCGTGATCCGCGATGGCGAGAGCGTGGCCGATATCTCCGGCCACGAATTGAACGAAGAGGTGATCATGGCGGCGATGGCCGATGGCTGGGTCCACAAGGTGCCAGCAGGCGGGCCGCCCGTCACGCCCGAGGCTGTGGCGG
>CAHJWV010000438.1 GCA_903643055.1 Burkholderiales bacterium
ACAGTTTTTCAAAGGCCTGAAGGAGCTGGCGCTGGAAGAGCGCATCGGCCACTACCTGGCGCGCTACGCTGACTTTCTGTTCGACATCGATTACGACCTCTGGACAGTGAGTTTTCGAAAGGACGAGGCTCGCCACATCAAGGTGTCGCGCGGTGAAGAGAACCTCTTCATCTGGTGCGTGTTCATGGCGATCTGTGAGCGTGCGATCGATGGCGCGGAGTCGTACCAGTGGGTGAAGTACCTTTACATCGATGACCCCATCACCTCGCTCGACGACAACAACGCCATCGCCGTGGCCAGCGATTTGGCCAAACTGCTGCGCCGGGCCAGGGAGCGAAAGCTGCCGGATTCCGCGGCTGCCGATGATGACCCGGCCAGCGCTGAAGAGGCGCCGCGCATGGTGCCTGCGCCGATCAAGGCGGTGATCTCATCGCACCACGCGCTCTTCTTCAACGTGGTGTGCAACGAGCTGAAAAAGGGCGCGCACAAGAAGTACTTTCTGCATCGCCCCGAGCGCGGCGATGTGTACTCGCTGCGCACCACGGACGACACCCCCTTCTTCCATCACGTGGCCATGCTCTCAGAGGTCAAGAAGGCCGCGGACAGCGGAAGGCTGTATGCCTTCCATTTCAACGTGCTGCGCGGCATCCTGGAAAAGACCGCCACCTTCTTCGGCAACAACGATTTCGGCGCCTGCATCCATGGCATCGACGATGAAGAACTGTATGCCCGCGCGCTCAACCTGATGAGCCACGAGACCTACAGCGTCTACCAACCTGTTGAACTGGTTGAAGACAACAAGCGACTGTTCAGGCAGATCCTGGACGCCTTCTTGGGGCGCTACAGGTTCGTGCTGCCGGAGGTTTTTGCCCAGCCTGCCGCCAAGGGCGCGCCAGCGCCATGAGCGGGCTGATTCTCTACACCACCGAAGACGGCCGCAGCCAGATCAAGCTGCGGGCGGACCTCGGCACCGTCTGGCTGACGCAGCTCGACATGGCGGAGCTGTTTGACGCCACCAAGCAGAACATCTCGCTGCACCTGAGGAATGTTTTCCAGGACGGGGAGTTGGACCTGGCGGCAGTTGTCAAGGAATCCTTGACAACTGCCGCCGACGGCAAGAACTACCGCACGCAGCTCTACAACCTTGACGCCATCCTGGCCGTGGGCTACCGGGTCCGTTCGCCACGGGGGGTGCAGTTCCGCCGCTGGGCGTCCACGGTGCTCAAGGAGTACCTGCTCAAAGGCTTCGCGATGGACGACGAGCGGCTGAAGAGCCCGGATGGCCGCCCGGATTACTTCGACGAGATGCTGGCGCGCATCCGCGACATTCGGGCGTCTGAAAAGCGCTTCTACCAAAAGGTGCGTGACCTCTTTGCTTTGAGCAGCGATTACGACAAGACCGACCAGGCCACGCAAACCTTCTTCGCTACTGTGCAAAACATGCTGCTGTATGCGGTGACGCAGAAGACCGCCGCCGAACTCGTCACGGTGCGAGCCAACCCCGACGACCCACACTTTGGCCTGCTGCACTGGAAGGGCGCCCAGGTGCGCAAGCAAGACATCGTGGTCGCCAAGAACTACCTGAGCGCCGATGAGATCGACACGCTGAACCGGCTGGTGGTGATCTTTCTGGAAACAGCCGAACTGCGGACGAAGAGCCGGCAAGAGATCCGCATGGGCTTCTGGCGCCAGAACGCGGACCAGATCATTAGCAGTAACGGTTTCCCGATACTCAACCACGCGGGTACGGTCAGCCATGCACAGATGGAAAACGCCACCGCCGCGCTGTATGTTCACTTTGACCAGCGCCGCAAACAGCAAGAAGCCAGGCAGGCCGATCGGCTGGATGAGGCTGAGCTTCAAGCGCTGGAGAACACCCTGAAAGGGCGGCCTAAGGCATGAGCCGCATCGAATGCGATTTGCTACAGGCCGTATAGCGAATTTCCAAAAGACACCCCCATGAACGACGACGAATTCGAACTCATCGACTCACCTCTGTCGCAAACCCACAGCGCCGAGGGCCACACGCTGCGCATCGAGATCTACCGTGGCACCGGCGAGCCGTGGATTTTGGAAATCGTGGACGAGCGCGGTACGTCCACCGTATGGGACGAGGCGTTCGACACCGACACCGCCGCATTGCAGGCGGCCTTCGCGGCGATCGAGGCCGAAGGCATTCACACCTTTGTGACCAGCGCCCAGCAGGCGGCCCAGGACGCCGAGCCGGAGCTGTTGCGCCGGCTGGCGCGGGCCGGGCAGCCCGCTTTGCCGGGTGGCATCCACGACATGATGGCGCCGCTGTCGGAAGATGAGCTGGACAAGCTGGATACCCTTTTGCTGGAGCTTGATGCCGAAGAAAGCATGACGCTGGACATGCTCGACGGCTTTCTGCACGCCCTGGCGATCGGGCCGGAAACGGTGATGCCCGGCCAGTGGCTGCCCAAGGTGTGGGGGCAGGAAGACGGCGCCATGATGCCGCCGGTGAATGACATGGATCAAGCCAAGCACCTGCTGGGTTTGGTGATGCGCCACTTCAACAGCATCGTGTCTGGCTTTGAGCACAGCCCACCGGTGCTGGTGCCCTTCTGGCGAACAGTTCACTACGAAGTGGAAGGTGAGTTCGAAGATGCGGAAATGTGGGCCTATGGCTTCACCGAAGGCGTCAAGCTCAGCCAGGCGGCGTGGCAAACGCTGTTCGACCACCCGGATGGCTCACGCTGGTACCGGCCCATTGCCTTGCTGGGCTCAGAGGATTTTTCAGCCGATCAGAGCGCATTGACCCGCACGCTAGCGCAGCGCGCAGCGCTGGCCGCGGAGATCGAGGAGAGCCTGACGCGCATGCATGCGTTTTGGCTACCGCTACGCCGAGCAGTGGCCGAGCGCCAGCAAGCGCAACGTATCAGCACCAAGGTCGGCCGCAACGAACCGTGCCCGTGCGGCAGCGGCAAGAAGTTCAAGAAGTGCTGTGGCGCCCCATCCGAACTGCACTGATTTTTTGCTCCCCACACGAACAACAAACATGACCGACGAAAAACAGAAACAACTGGGCAAGACCCTGTGGGCCATTGCCGACCAGCTGCGCGGCGCGATGGACGCGGACGACTTCCGGGACTACATGCTGTCGTTCCTGTTCCTGCGCTACCTGTCGGACAACTACGAAACCGCAGCGAAGAAAGAGCTGGGCAGCGACTACCCGAAGGTAGAGGGTGAAGAGCGCCGCGTGCCACTGGCCATTTGGTACGCCAGCAATCCGGATGACATTGCGGCGTTCGAGAAGCAGATGCGCCGCAAGGTGCATTACGTCATTGAGCCGAAGCATCTGTGGAACAGCATTGCCCAGTTGGCCCGCACGCAAAGCCTTGACCTGCTGACCTCGCTACAGAAGGGCTTCGAATACATCGAAACCGAGTCGTTCGAGAGCACCTTTCAGGGATTGTTTTCAGAGATCGATCTGGGTTCACCCAAGCTGGGCAAGAACTACACGGAGCGCAACGCCAAGCTCTGCACGATCATCCAGAAGATTGCCGAGGGGCTGGCCTCGTTCTCCACCGACGTTGACGCGCTCGGCGATGCCTACGAATACCTGATCGGCCAGTTCGCCGCGGGCTCCGGCAAGAAGGCCGGCGAGTTCTACACGCCGCAGCAGATCTCCGACATCCTCTCCGACATCCTCTCCGCCATCGTCACGCTCGACAGCCAGGAGCCTGCCACGGGCAAGAAGGACCGCCTGGACAGCGTGATGGACTTTGCCTGTGGCTCGGGCTCGCTGCTGCTCAACGTGCGCAAGCGAATGGGGCCGCACGGCATCGGCAAGATCTACGGGCAGGAGAAGAACATCACCACCTACAACCTGGCGCGCATGAACATGCTGCTGCACGGGGTGAAGGACACCGAGTTCGAGATCTTCCACGGCGACACGCTGACCAACGACTGGGAGATGCTGCGCGAGCTGAACCCGGCCAAGAAGCCGGCGTTTGACGCCATCGTGGCCAACCCACCTTTCAGCTACCGCTGGGAGAACAGCGATGCGCTGGCGGACGACGTGCGCTTCAAGAACCATGGTCTGGCACCCAAGTCGGCGGCGGACTTTGCCTTCTTGCTGCACGGCTTTCACTTCTTGAAAGACGAGGGGGTGATGGCCATCATCCTGCCGCACGGTGTGTTGTTTCGGGGCGGGGCGGAAGAGCGCATCCGCACCAAGCTGCTGAAGGACGGGCACATCGACACCGTGATCGGCCTGCCGTCCAACCTGTTTTATTCCACCGGCATTCCGGTCTGCATCCTGGTGTTTAAGAAGTGCAAGAAGCCGGACGACGTGCTGTTCATCAACGCGGCGGAGCACTTCATCAAAGGCAAGCGCCAGAACCAGCTGACCGAGGCGCACATCGCCAAGATCATCGATACCTACCAGTTCCGAAATGAAGCACCCCGATATGCCCGGCGTGTGGCGATGGATGAGATCGAGAAGAACGACTTCAACCTGAACATCTCACGGTACGTCAGCACGGCTGTGGGTGAGGCGGAGATCGACGTGGACGTGGTGCATGCCGAATTGGTCGAAGTGGAGCGGGCCATCACGGAAGCAAAACAACGGCACAACAGCTTCCTGAAAGAGCTGGGTCTCAAGCCGTTGCCATAAGCGCAGCACGTGATTCATTTTGGCGTCGGAACGGCCCGAGGTCACGAAGCTGTGAGAGGTCAGCCAACGTGACCGCCCCTGGGTCGCTCCCGCATGATCGAAGACACATGCTGGCGACCCTGGCGCTGCCCCACCCGGCTTCACCGCTCGGTGAATGGGTGACCTTCACCGGCGGCATCACGACCTGCATTCCCGATGCATCGACAACGACCGAAGGCATGGTGACGCGCGCCGACGACGTCTCGTACGCCGCGAAATCGCTGGGCCGCGATCGCTTCTTCAGCTTCGAGATGCAGCTCGACACGGTGGAGCAACTGAAGCGCTGAGCCGCTGACGAAGGCTCGCCGATCGAGAGTCTGCGGTTTTGGGCATCATGCCGGCATGCCCGCCCTCACCCTCGACCACCTGCGCCGCTACGCCGTCGCACGCACGCTATTCACGCCCACCACGCTACAGCGCGCCATTCAGAAACTTGGCTTTGTGCAGGCCGACCCGATCCGTGCGCCGGCGCGTGCGCAAGACCTGACGCTGCGCCACCGCGTCAAAGGCTACTGTGCCGGCGACCTGGAACGCCGCTATGCCAGGCTCGACGTCGAAGAAGACTGCCTGGTGAACTACGGCTTCCTACCACGCGAGCACCTCGCGCTGATGCACCCGCGCGTCGCCAAACGCGTTTGGGATGCCGACACCGAGCGCCGCGCCGCCGACGTGCTGGCATTCGTGCGCGAGCACGGCCAGGTTCACCCGCGCGAGGTCGAAGCGCATTTCGCGCACGGCCGCGTCACCAACTACTGGGGCGGCTCATCGAACGCCACCACCCATCTGCTGGACGGCATGCACTACCGCGGCCTGCTGCGCGTGGCGCGGCGCGAAAGCGGCACGCGCCTCTATGAAGCGGCCGAGCATCCGCCGAGCGATGACAGCCCCGCAGAGCAAACCCGCCGCGCTGCTGCGCTGTTAGAACTGGTGGTGCAGAAGTACGCGCCGCTGCCCGCCAGCAGCCTGACTTACCTGACGCGCCTGCTGAGTTACGGCGCGCCCCACCTGGCCGCCCACACCCAGGCCGCGATGCGGCTGGCGCGCGAGCACCTGGCCAGCCTCAAGCTGGATGGCGTCGTCTGGTATTGGCCTGCCAGCGACAACCCCGCCTCGCGCCGGCATGCGCCCGATGCGCAAGTGCGGCTTCTCGCGCCCTTCGATCCGGTCGTGTGGGACCGCACCCGCTTCGAGCTGCTGTGGAGCTGGGAATACAAGTTCGAGGCCTACACACCGGCTGCCAAACGCAAGCTCGGCTACTACGCGCTGCCGCTGCTGTGGGGCGATCAGGTGATCGGCTGGGGCAACCTGTCGGTGGCCGAGAGCCGCCTCACCCATTCGCTGGGCTATGCCCACAAAGCGCCGCGCGATGCGCAGTTCCGCGCCAGCCTGGAAGAAGAATTGGTGCGAATGCAAAGCTTTCTCGGCTTGCCGGAATGAGCTCGGGCGCCTCCCACTTTCTTCGAAAGCATCACGGAAGAGAAATGCGCCGCCGCCCTGTCACGGGCGGCAGCGCCGAGGGATCGATGCGAAGCGGACTTTGATTTCGATCAGGTCCCGGCGCAACGAATGAAGCTCGCCGCGCCGGTCGTTCATCCTTCAGCGGCCCGACACGCTTACCTGCCGAGGCAGGCCGTTGCGTGGCGAGCCCTCGCCAGATCAACGCGGGTCGTTCGCGGAATACATCTTCCACAGATGATCATCGGTGCCGTTGTCCTGGAACTGGACGACGTTGGCGCTGTCGGCGGTCGACATCTGCGAGACGCCCAGCACCTTGTTGCTGTGCTTGCTGCGGATCTTGAACTGGCCGCCGCCGATGTCGATGAAGCTCCACAGGTGATCGGCGGTGCCGTTGTCATTGGCCTGCCTGATCAAGGCGCTGTCGGCGGTCGACATGCCATCGATGCCCAGCACCAGGTTGCTGTTGATGTTGCGCAGCAGGAAGTAGCCGCCGGACCCGTCGACCAACTCCCAGAGATGATCGGCGGTGCCGGTGTCGGCGTATTGCTGAACCTGTGCGCCATCGGCCTTGGATGCGTTGTTGACGGCCAGCAGCTTGCCGCTGTGCACATTGACGATCTTGAAGACCGGCTTGCTCAAGGCTTGCAGCTCGCTCACGCCCCAGCCCGTGCCGCCACCGCGGTTGTTGGCCTGGATGCGGATTTGCGAGGTCGCAAGCGGCGGGAAGCTGATGGTGTTGACCGCATTGGCGGCCGGGCTCGCATCGGCGCGTGACTGGTTCGGCACGGTCACCCAGCCGTTGCCATTCCAATACTGCAAGTCATAGTTGAGCGGCACGCGCACGCCGCCGTTGTCGTCATAGAACGTGACACGGACTTCGCGCAGCGTGACATTGCGCTGGAAGTTCACGCCGTAATAGTCGCTGCCGTTCGGCGAGGCATACGAAGTCCAGCGGCTGTTTTGCGGCAGCGCGGCGCGGAACAGCAGGCCGTCGATGGCGTTCCAGGGGTTGTCGTAAGGCGAGGTATAACTGGCGATCGGCTGGGTGCCATAAGAGAAGCGCTGGCTGTTGTTCGCGACGTTGACGAGGCCGTTGCTGTTGTTCTGCGTGAGGGCCGGGCCGACGTTGATCGTGATCGCATTCAAGTTGGGCTGCGAGGCTGCCCGTTTGCCATCGACGTACACATGGAACCCAGCGCCCTGGCCGTAGCGGCCACCAGTGCGGTCCCAGAGCACGGTAACGTTATGTCCGTGGTATGGCGTGTTTTCCAGCGCGAAGTAGTCCCAGCTGGCAGGTGCCAACGGCTTGATCTTCAGCGTGTCACCGGCCTGGCCACGCAAGCCGATCAGGCCGGAGATCACGTTGTCGTTGTAGGTCGAATGGTTGTAGTCCTCGCTGTGGTTCACGCCGTCGTAGATCCAGTTGTTCGCATCGGCGTCATGCGCCTCGCCGACGTGCGGCACGCCATTGCGGTACTGGGTGGCCGCGTAGGTGTGCAGCAGCTTGACGTAGTCGCTCGGCTGGATAACCGATTGCGCCGGGTAGTCGATCAGCAGGTTCGCCACGCCGGTCAGTACCTGCGAGGTTTCGAACGGCCATGACGGCCCGTTCCAGCGGCAGCAGCCGCTGTAAGCCTCGTAGTTGAACCACTTGCTACGGCGCTCGGCGGTGGTCGGGCCGTAGTTCGCCTTGAAGCC
>CAHJWV010000439.1 GCA_903643055.1 Burkholderiales bacterium
CACCTCGAAAAGTTTGGTGGACACCATCGTTCATACGCGTGCGGCCAATTCAAGACGGGATGACCAGCCGCTTACGATCGAAGCACGTGTCACTTTGGTGGCTGCAAGGTGAACGATCCCAAAACAAGATCCTCTTGAGGAGATTCTTTGAGGGCCCCCCTCTTAGCCAATCGTTCGTTATGCGAACAGATGCCGAGTAATGATTGACCCCACGTCCAAACTCAGCCTGCAGACACTTGAAAAAGTAACCTCACCGATGTAAGTATTTTCAAAGCCTATTGAATTGCCTTCATGGGCCATTGACTGAACGCAGGAATCTCTGGAGAAAACAATGACTGCCGTCGCATTCAAACCGAGCTGGGGAGCGTTCCGCCACGGCCAGCCGATCTCGCATGATGGCCCGCAAGATGACCGCGCGTTGCTGATGGCGCTGATGGAGATCATCACTCAAGCACTAGAGGATCTCTTCGTCCAGCTTCACGACGAACCGGGCGAATTCAGCCTTGGCTGTGCCAACGACTCCCAGCGGCAGTGCAGCAATGCAACCCTGTCGGCCTCATTGGACGAAGTTCTGCAGTCGCTGCTCGATACGCTGCGAGAGCTGTCGCGGCAGTTGTCGATTGGAAGCGCTGCCGCCCAGCCTGGCTTGTCAGATGACTTGAGCTGGGAGTTTCCGGAACACCTGCGCAGTCCTTCCGGACGAAGCGATCGAGCACGTACCTTCTCGGCCCTGCAATGTGCCTTTGGATCGCTGCTGGATCATTTCGATGAACGTGCACGCACCCAGGCTCTGAATCACTCGACCGGCATCCGTTCGTTGGACAAGATCGCCTTGACGCGCGAGACGCCGGCTCTTTTCCAGATGCTGCTGGACCTGCTGGAAACCTCGCTGCTGAAAATCGTTGAAGAGCTTTTCAAAGCGCTGGAAGCCAGCAATGAAGCGCACACGAACCCGCTCGGTACCAGCGCTCAAGCAGCATGCGATCGCCATAAAACCTAACGCTCATCAATGTCTGGTTAGAGCAAGGATGCCGCACTCTCTCCCGCCAGGCTCAACAGCTTGCCCAGCTTCTTGATCGCCGCATTTTCAAGCTGGCGAATCCGCTCGATCGATACCTCGAAGCGAGTCGCCAGTTCATCGAGCGTGCAGGGGCGATCGCTGGCGAGTGCGTAGCGGGCGATGATGATGATGCGGTCGCGCTCGGCCAGTTGGTCGAGCGCGCTGTAGAGCACTTTCATCCGCTGGTTGGCCATCGCCGCACCGGGCGGCTCTTTTTCGGGGTCGATGGCCAATGCATCCAGCACTTCGGCATCGCTCGCCTCAATACGGACATCGATGTGCCCCCCCCGATCGCTCGCGTGGGCGGCGCGCTCGGTAAAACTTGCCGCCGCGTCTTCCGCCTCATGCATCGCGAAGGGGCCGCCCGTGGGATCGGCCGCCAGATCGTCTGACGCGGAATCGGCTGTGAGGCCGGCACCAACAACAGTCTCGGCTTGACCACGCGGCTGCAGCACAGCGTGGCCGACCGCCTTGTTGTGGCTCAGCGGCGTACGGACCACGCTCGACAACTTTGGCATGGCCAGCTGGATGGCTTGGCGCACCCACCAACTCGCATAGGTCGAAAAGCGGCAACCGACCTCGCGATTGAAGCGCTCGGCCGCACGCATCAGCCCGAAGTTGCCTTCAGCGATCAGATCGAGCAGCGGAATTCCGGGACGCTGATAGCGCCGCGCGATCATCACCACCAGGCCCAGGTTGGTTTCGATCAGCGTGTCGTAGGCCACGCGGTCGCCGTGAAGGATGCGACCGACCAGGCAATACTCTTCGCGGCTGGTCAGGCGCGGCTTGCTCGCCACTTCGCTCAGATAGCGACGCTCCGCATCTGCGGCCAGCGAATCGCCTTCAAAGCCTGGCGCGTCGCCTGGCGGCAGACCCTGGTCATCGATCGCCGGTTGGGGCTGCCGGGCTTGAATCGCCTGCCGGTCGCGCACCACGCGCCGCGATTGCCGATGCCCGCGCCCCGCCGAGAGATAGTCATACCGAAGCGCCAAGGATAGATAGCGCTGAGCCAGGCTGGTCCCGGGTGCGATGGTTGCAGGAACAGGCGCCGCAGTGGTCATCGAATCAGTATTGAGTGTCATGAACGGCCTCGGAACTCGCAAACATCGGTTATCAGTTATCAGTTATCGGTTCGGCTTAGCGATCAATCATGGGGAACATATTGCGCTGCCATGGTGGACGGCGGGCAAAGCTGAAGCAGTGTTCAGAGTCTTTTCAGGTTTGCGCCGGCCATCGGTCACCGGGCTGGCGTATGTTCGATCCCATGCGATCTGTGGTGCATCCACGGAGGCTGTCAGCCGAGGTATTCATGAATCTCTTAGATCGGTCGAGAACGGTGGCGGCCTCGCTCGGCCTCGCGCTGCTGTGCGGGCTGGGCGGATGTGCGGGCATGCCGGGCAAGCCTGGCGCGGCAAACGCGGCTTCGGCCGGCGAGATCAGTGGCGGTCTGCTGGTCGTGCGCCTGACCGACCGCCTGCAGCCGCCGTCTTCGGTGCAGGTGGAGGTGGCGCTCGAAGGCGAGAGGTCCACCACCACGGTCAGCGCACGTCGGCAGCAAAGCGTGCCGGGCAGCTACTCTGACTACTTCGTTGCGCTGGCGCTGCCGCCGCAACGCTATCTGATCACTGCGGTGCGCGACGCCTCTGCGTCCGGCAGCACCGCATCGGGTGAACCGGCCGGATTGCTCGCCAAGCTGACGCTGCCCTTTGAGGTGAAGGCGGGCGCCCCGGCTTATCTCGGCCGGCTGGTGCTCGGGCTTGACGCGGCCAGTGGCAGCAGCGGCATCGGATCCCAGGACCAGTTCGATGAAGACACGCTCTTCTTTCGCTCGGCCTTGCCCGCGCTGCGCAAGGTCTCGATCAGGCGCGACGTGATTTCAAGCGCCTCGATCGCGGGTTCGGGCGCACTGACTCAGGCGCGCATGAACCAGGGCACGCGGCAACTGAGCATGGACGCCTTGACGCCCGACGCTACGCTCGGCCTGTCTCGCTCCGCCCGCGACGCGTTCACGAAATTCCTGCGCATGAAGTCGCCCCGAGCCTTCGCGATCAATGACGCCGACACGCGCAGCTTTGCTTACTTCAGCGGCGATCAATCGGTCGATCGGGCGATGCGCGAATGCACCCGGCTCGCATCGGGCATGCCATGCCGCCTGCTTGCGGTAGACGACACGCTGATGTCATCGCTGTCGTGCAACAAACCCATCACTGTGTCGTCGTCGCGCTCAGGGGTCCCGATCGACGCCTGCGGCGTGACCACCGCGGGCAAATCGCCGTGAACCTGGGGGCGCTGCCCCGGGATCTGCAGGAGATCTTGACACTTGCGCACCCCGCTTTGTCGATGTTGCCGCGCTTCGCCGCGGCCTTTGTGGTGCTGCCGCTGCTGAAGAAATCCTTCGTGCCGCGGCAGGTCCGCATTGCATTCGTGCTGATCATGGCGCTCGTGGCCTATCCCCAGGCCCAGGCCAATTTCTCGGTGTCTGAATGGGAGACCGGGCGATGGATGCTGTACATGATGAAGGAGACCTTCATCGGTGCGCTGGTCGGCTATTCGATGGGCATCATGCTGTGGGCCATTGCCGCCGTGGGCGACCTGATGGACTTGCAATCGGGCTTCCAGAACGCGCAGATCTTCAACCCTTTTGGTGGCCAACCGGGCGGCCCGTTCGGCGCGTTGCTGACGCAGATCGGCGTGCTGCTGTTCATCGGCTATGGCGGCCTGCACGTCTTTCTTCAGCTGCTCTACGAATCGCTGTTGCTGTGGCCGCCGGAGTCGTTCACGCCCGACCTGTCGCAGGCCGTGCGCGATTTCGGCATCGCCACCTCGGGCTCGCTGCTGGAGATCTCGACGCGCCTGGCCGCGCCGGTGATCGGCGTGCTGCTGGTCGTGGAGATCGGCATCGGCCTCATCAACCGCGCCGCCCAACAGCTGAACACCTTCTACTTCTCGTTGCCGATCAAGGCCGTCACCGCGGTCCTGATATTGGCCTTGTTGCTGGCGCATCTGGTCGATGTGGTGCGGGCCGACATCGGCCAGTCCAAAGGCCTGCTGCAGAAACTCGACAGCGTGTGGCGGAGCCGTTGACATGTCAGACAGCGAAGAAAAAACAGAACAGCCGACAGCGCACAAGCTCAAGCAAGCACGAAAAAAGGGGGAGGTTGCGCAGAGCAAGGAGCTGACGAGTTCGGTCTCCTTCGTCTCGGTCTTCATGATGCTGTGGCTGGGCGCGGAGTTCTGGTACAGCAAGCTGCGAGCGGTGCTTAGCGCCGCACTTGACGCGATCATGGTCAACAGCCACGAGCCACTGAACAGTTCGACCGTCACCGAGATGGCCACCCAGGCGATGTGGATCATCGGGCCGGTGTTTATCCTGGCGACGGTCGCCGGCATGCTGACCGCCTTCGCACAGACCCGCGGCGTGTTCTCGACCGAACCGCTGATCGTCAAGTTCCAGAAGCTGAACCCGGGCGAAGCGCTGAAGAACCTGTTCTCGACCAAACAGCTGGGCACGCTGCTGCAGATGATCGCCAAGCTGTGCCTGATCTGCACGGTGATGGTCATGACCATCAAGAACTATGTCGGCCCGATGATCATGGGCATCTACGGCGATGGCGGCAACACGCTGGTCGCCGGCCTGGGTGCGATGAGAGCGCTGTTCGGCGCCTGCGGTGCGGTGTTCGTGGTGCTGGCGTCGATTGACTTCCTCCAGCAGTACTTCGAGCACATCAAGAAGAACCGCATGTCGAAGTCCGAACGCAAGCGCGAGAACAAAGACCAGCAGGGTGACCCGCACCTGCGCTCCGAGTTGAAAGCCCGCGGCCGCGAGATCGTCGATGCACCGATGGGCGTGGCGCGTGCCAACGTCGTCGTCACCAACCCGACCCACTTTGCCGTGGCGCTCTATTACGAAGACGGCAAGGTGGAGTTGCCGATCGTCGTCGCGAAAGGCGAAGACGCTGCCGCATTCCAGATCCGTACCGAAGCCCGTCAACACGCGATTCCGGTGCTCGAAAGCCCGCCGCTGGCCCGCATGCTCTATGCGCAGGTCCCCCTCGGTGACGCGATTGCGCCGGAGCATGTCGATGCCGTGGCCGAGGTTTTCCGCTGGGTCAACGGCATGAAGAACCCTCGCCGCTCCGAGGGCGCCCGCGGCAACTGAACGCCAGGCTGAACAGTTCCTGACTAACGCGTCAGAGAGCGTTCGCCTGAGGAATTAATTCTTAATATGAAGACATCGTTGAAGCTTGCCTGGGCCGGCTTCCAAGTGCCGCAAGAGCTTGATACCTCCAGAACTCCTGTTTCATCGGAAATCAATCGGAAATCAAAGTGGCTGACCAGATTCCATCCACCCCTCGATCGGGCTCCGCCTCGAGCCTGCAAGGCCTGATGGGCTGGCTCTCCAGGAACAGCCATGTCGCGATGGTATTGCTGGTGATGGGCACCGTCGGTCTGATGGTGCTGCCGGTCCCTCCGGTCGCACTCGATCTGCTGATTGCCTTCAACATCGCCTCTGCGGTGCTGATGCTGATGCTGGCGATCTACATCCCCGGCGTGTTGGGCATGTCGACCTTCCCTTCAC
>CAHJWV010000440.1 GCA_903643055.1 Burkholderiales bacterium
AAGTTCGGTGACAACGACACACTGGGAGCTTTGGTTGCGAATTTGATCGAAGCCGATGCGCTGATCATCTTGACCGATCAGAAAGGTTTGTATTCCGCCGATCCACGCAAGGATGCTTCCGCCCGCTTCATTCACGAAGCCCAAGCGGGTACGGCCGACTTGGAGCGCATGGCGGGTGGGGCAGGTTCCAGCCTTGGGCGAGGCGGAATGATCACCAAGGTATTGGCCGCAAAGCGCGCCGCAAGCAGTGGCGCATCAACGGTGATCGCTTGGGGTCGCGAGCCCGACGTGTTGCTACGGCTGGCCCATGGTGAGTCGATCGGAACGGCACTGACGGCATCGACGCCCAAGATGGCCGCTCGGAAACAGTGGATGGCCGATCATCTGCAGATGCGCGGGGCGGTGGTCATTGATGCTGGCGCGGTGATCAAGCTGCGCGATGAAGGCAAGAGTTTGTTGCCCATCGGCATGTTGGAAGTGTTTGGCGAGTTCATCCGCGGCGATGTGATCGCCGTTAGAGATATCAGCGGGCAGGAAGTCGCTCGCGGGTTGGCCAATTACGCCAGCTCAGAAGCGCGCTTGATCGCGAGAAAGCCATCCACGGAATTCGAGAGGCTATTGGGATTCGCTGCCGAGCCTGAAATGATTCACCGCGACAACCTGGTTTTGACCTGATCGACGCCTGCGAAAGCCTCATCGGTTGTTGGAGCGAATTATTCCTTAGGCTCGTCTTGTGATTCCGGCGGAAAGCTCAGAGAACCCGGTTCAGTTGGTGAGGCTTCGTCACGATGATGAGGCCTTACCCCAGCCCTCAAATACCGGTTGTGGTGATTGCCGCGAGGAAGAAATCGCGCCAGTTCAGTGAGCGCCATTTGGTAGACATCGCGCTTGAATTCGATCACCAATTCCAGCGGAACCCAGTATTCATTCCAGCGCCAAGCATCAAATTCGGGATGATCGGTTGCTCGGAGATTCATATCGCTGTCGCGGCCCGTAAGCTGCAGCAGAAACCATATTTGTTTTTGGCCGCGGTAATGACCGCGGGCATCACGTCTGATGAAGTGGTCAGGCACTTCGTAACGAAGCCAGTCTCGTGTGCGCGCGACGATGCGAACATGGTCAGGCAGCAGCCCCACCTCTTCGTGGAGTTCGCGGTACATCGCCTGCTCAGGCGTTTCGCCGTATTTGATGCCCCCTTGCGGGAACTGCCAGGAATGGGTGCGGATTCGTTTGCCCCAGAAAACCTGGTTCCGGGTATTGAGCAGGATGATGCCGACGTTGGGTCTGAACCCCTCGCGGTCGAGCATAATCAACCTCAAATTTCTCTAGTTGTAATCATTATTGCACCGGCCACGCGGGAATCAACCCGCTGCTTTCCCCAAAGCGATGCCGTTGACCTCCTTCTTCTGTCTTTTGCGGTCTACCGCGTCCCAATATGAAAGCCTCCCAGTTTTTCATTTCAACTCTCAAGGAAGCACCTGCTGACGCAGAGGTGGCAAGCCACAAGCTGATGATGCGCGCCGGTTTCATCAAACGCCTGGGTGCCGGCATTTACAGCTACATGCCGATGGGGCTGCGGGTGATTCGCAAGGTTGAAGGGATCATCCGTGAAGAGATGAATCGCGCGGGGGGCATTGAATTGCTGATGCCCGTCGTGCAGCCTGCAGAACTCTGGCAAGAAACGGGGCGGTTTCAGAGCATGGGACCGGAACTGCTGCGGGTTCAAGACCGGCATGAGCGCGATTTCATCATCCAGCCGACCTCCGAAGAGGTCGTTACCGACATTGCTCGCCAAGAGTTGCGCAGCTACCGGATGCTGCCGAAGAATTTCTATCACATCCAAACCAAGTTTCGGGACGAACGCCGGCCGCGTTTTGGTGTGATGCGTGGGCGAGAGTTCACGATGAAGGATGCCTACTCTTTCGATCGTGATGCCGAAGCGGCGGGCAAGAGCTACGACGCGATGTATGGCGCCTATGTGCGCATCTTTCAGCGCCTGGGCTTGACCTTCCGCGCGGTCGCGGCCGACACCGGGGCCATCGGCGGCGATCGATCGCATGAGTTCCAGGTGATTGCGGACACCGGTGAAGATGCGATCGTGTATTGCCCGACATCGGACTATGCGGCCAACGTTGAACTCGCCGAGGCCCTGCCGCCAACGGCGCCCCGTGCTGCGGCAAGCCAAGCGCTGCGCAAGGTGCCTACGCCGGGCAAAAGTACCTGCGAAGACGTCGCTGCGCTGCTGGGGGTGCCGCTGTCGCAGACCGTCAAATCGATCGTGTTGGCGACCGATGAAAAGACGGAGAACGGTGACGTCAGCAAGACGGTGCTGTGGCTGCTGCTGATTCGCGGCGACCACTCCCTCAATGAGGTCAAGGTTGGCAAGTTGCCGGGTCTGAAGAGTGGCCATCGTTTTGCCACCGCGGCTGAAATCGAAGCCCATTTCGGTTGCAAGCCCGGTTACCTGGGACCGATCGGTTTGAAGGCACCGGTGAAGCTGATCGCCGACCGCACTGTGGCCGCGATGAGTGACTTCATCAGCGGCGCCAACGAACTCGATGCTCACTTGACCGGCGTGAATTGGGGCCGCGACCTTCCGGAGCCGGAAGTGGCAGATCTGCGCAATGTGGTGGAAGGTGATGCGTCCCCAGACGGCAAGGGGGTGCTGGTAATGCAGCGGGGCATCGAAGTCGGCCATGTGTTCTATCTCGGCACGAAATATTCGAAAGCCATGAACGCGAACTATCTCGACGAAAACGGCAAACCCCGGTTGCTGGAGATGGGGTGCTATGGGATTGGCGTGACACGCATTCTGGGCGCGGCAATCGAGCAGAACCACGATGATCGCGGCATCGTCTGGCCGCTCGCCATGGCACCTTTCGCGGTCGTCATTTGTCCGATCGGTTATGACCGCTCGGCAGAGGTCAAGGCGGCGGCTGACAAGCTGCACGAAGAGCTGCAGGCACAAGGCGTTGACGTGATGCTGGACGATCGGGGCGAGCGCCCCGGCGCGATGTTTGCCGATTGGGAGTTGATCGGCGTGCCGCACCGGGTGGTGCTGTCTGACCGTGGCCTGAAGGACGGCAAGGTCGAATATCAAGGCCGACGCGATGCGCAGGCCACGCCGGTGGCTGTGGCGGAAATCGGCGGCTTCCTGAAGGGCCAGCTCGCTTCATGAGCCTCGGGGAGGGGAGTGCGCGGCGGCGGCTGCTTGGCGCTGCGCTGCTGTCTCCGTCGTTGCTGGCCCCGACATCGCCGGCCTGGGCGGGGGCTCAGGTCGAAGAGCCTTTGGCAGACTCTGTGCGCTCAGCCTTGTCGGCAGCCATCGCCAACAGCGCACCGCCCAAACCTGTCTTTCCGACGATGGAAACCCGGCTGGTCTATTTGAAATGGCTTGGCGAGATGAGTGCGCGTCTGCAAAAGCGCAAGGCCGAGCATGTGACGCGCCTCGAGTTTCTGGAGACCATCTGGTATGAAAGCGCGCGTGCCGGATTGGAGCAATCGCTGTTGCTCGGCTTGGTGCAGGTGGAGAGCGGCTTTCGCAAGTACGCGATCAGCAGCGCAGGCGCGCGTGGCTACATGCAGGTGATGCCGTTCTGGGCCCGCGTGATTGGTGATGGCGACAGTGGGCGGCTCTTTCACATGCAGACCAACCTGCGTTTCGGCTGCGTGATCCTGCGCCATTACCTTAACCTGGAGCGAGGTGATCTGTTTCTGGCTCTCGGTCGCTACAACGGCAGCCGGGGTCGGGCCGAATATCCGGATCTCGTGTTCGGAGCACGCAAGAACTGGATCTTCAAGCCTGACTGAACGCTTGGTCGTTCAAAGCCCGTTCCACGGCTTGGGCTGTGCCTGCGCAATACCCAGCAAGGCGAGCACTCGTTCTACTGTGTCATCGACCAGATCGTCGATGGTCAACGGGCGGTGATAGAAGGCTGGCAACGGCGGGAACACGATCCCACCCATCTCGGTCACCGCCGTCATGTTGCGCAGATGAGCGAGGTTGAAT
>CAHJWV010000441.1 GCA_903643055.1 Burkholderiales bacterium
CTCTTCCGATCTGGCGGTGGCCGGCATCCGCCACCTGCTCGGGTTGCAGGCCGGCGAGCTGATCACGCCAGTACAGGTCGAGTGCGTGAAGATGGGCACGACGGTGGCTACCAACGCGCTGCTGGAGCGGCGTGGCGAGCCGACCTTGCTGGTGACGACGCGCGGCTTTCGCGATGCGTTGCGCATCGCCTACCAAGACCGGCCGCGCATCTTTGATCGCCACATCGTGCTGTCGGAGTTGCTGTACAGCCGTGTGATCGAAGCCAGCGAGCGCGTCGGTGCCGATGGTGCGGTGATCCAGGCGCTGGACGAGCCGGCGTTGCAGCTTGAATTGCAAGCCGCGTTCGATGCCGGCCTGCGCAGCGTCGCGATCGTGTTTCTGCATGGCTATCGTTTCACCGAGCACGAGCAGGCCGCGCAACGCCTGGCGCAGGCGGTGGGCTTTCCACAGATCAGCGTGTCGCACCAGGTCAGCCCGCTGATGAAGCTGGTGGGCCGCGGCGACACCACGGTGGTCGATGCCTATTTGTCACCGATCCTTCGGCGTTATGTCGATCAGGTGGCGACCGAGATGCCCGGCGTGCGGCTGTACTTCATGCAAAGCTCCGGTGGCTTGACCGACGCCCATGCCTTCCAGGGCAAGGACGCGATTCTGTCCGGCCCGGCCGGTGGCATCGTCGGCATGGTGCGCACGGCGATGCAGGGCGCGGGCAGTCTGGGTCAGTTTGGCACGGAGCCACACGGTGAATCGCCCGCAGACGCTGAGGGCTTGCGCGTGATCGGCTTCGACATGGGCGGCACCAGCACCGATGTATCGCACTTCGCCGGCGAGTTCGAGCGGGCGTTCGAAACCCAGGTGGCCGGCGTGCGCATGCGCGCGCCGATGATGAGCATCCACACCGTGGCCGCGGGCGGCGGCTCGCTGCTGAGCTTCGACGGCGCGCGTTTTCGTGCCGGCCCGCACAGCGCGGGTGCCAACCCTGGCCCGGCCTGCTACCGGCGCGGCGGCCCGCTGGCGGTGACCGATGCCAACGTGATGCTGGGCAAGATCCAACCGGCTTATTTTCCGAAGGTGTTCGGCCCGCAGGCCAACGAAGCGCTCGACGCCGACATCGTGCGCACGCGCTTTGCGGCCTTGGCCGAAGACATCGCGCGTGCCACCGGCCAGTCGCGCAGCGCCGAAGACGTGGCCGAAGGCTTCATCGACATTGCGGTCGGCGCGATGGCCAATGCGATCAAGAAGATCTCGGTCGCCCGCGGCTACGACATCACCCGCTACACGCTGCAGTGCTTCGGCGGCGCGGGCGGGCAGCATGCCTGCCGCGTGGCCGATGCGTTAGGCATGGGCCACGTCTTCGTGCACCCGTTGGCCGGCGTGCTGTCGGCCTACGGCATGGGCCTGGCCGACCAGAGCGTGATGCGCGAGGCATCGATCGAGCAGCCGCTGGCCTCCGCCGCGCCTGCGGTCGAAGCGCGGCTGGCGGCACTGGCCAGCGACACCGATGCCGAGCTGCGCCGCCAGGGCGTGAACCCGGCGCAGATCCGCCTGGTGCGGCGTGTTCATCTGCGCTACCAGGGCACCGACTCGGCGCTGGTCGTGCCGCACGGCAGCGTTGCGCAATTGCAGGCGGCCTTCGAAGCGGCTTACCTGCAGCGCTTCGCGTTCCTGATGCAGGGCCGGGCGCTGGTCGTGGAGGCGGTGTCGGTCGAGGCGATCGGTGCCGGCGACAGCCCGCGCGAGCAACGCTTCGACCTCGTCGCAGGCCAGGCCGCGCCGGTGGCCGAGCGCGTGCGCCTGTACAGCGGCGCGCGCTGGTGGGATGCGGCGCTCATCGTGCGCGAGCAGGCCCTGCCGGGCCACAAGATCGACGGCCCGGCCGTGATCGCCGAGAAGAACGCGACCACCGTGGTCGAGCCGGGCTGGCAGGCGCGCGTCACCGAATTCGACCACCTGGTGCTGGAGCGCGTGCAGCCGCGCGAAGCGCGCCAGGCCATCGGTACGCAGGTCGACCCGGTGATGCTGGAGGTGTTCAACAACCTGTTCATGAACATCGCCGAGCAGATGGGGCTGCAGCTGCAGAACACCGCCTACTCGGTCAACATCAAGGAGCGGCTCGACTTCAGCTGCGCATTGTTCGACGCCGTTGGCAACCTGATCGCCAATGCGCCGCACATGCCGGTGCATCTGGGCTCGATGAGCGAATCGATCAAGACCGTGATCGCCGGCCACGCCGGGCGCATGCGGCCGGGAGATGTTTATGTGTTGAACGACCCGTACCACGGCGGCACGCACCTGCCCGACGTGACGGTGGTAACGCCGGTGTTCAGCGAAGACGGCTCGGCGATCCTTTTTTATGTCGGCTCGCGCGGCCACCATGCCGACATCGGCGGCATCACGCCGGGCTCGATGCCGCCGTTCTCGACCCGCATCGATCAAGAGGGCGTGCAGATCGACAACCTGAAGCTCGTCGAAGCGGGCGTGCTGCGCGAAGCCGAGATGCTGGCGTTGCTGCGCAGCGGGCCTTATCCGTCGCGCAACCCGCAGCAGAACCTGGCCGACCTGAAGGCGCAGATCGCGGCCAACGAGAAGGGTGCGCAAGAGCTGCGCAAGATGGTGGCGCAGTTTGGCCTGGCGGTTGTTCGGGCCTACATGGGCCATGTGCAGGACAACGCCGAAGAGTCGGTGCGGCGTGTCATCACGAAGCTGAAGAATGGCCAATACAGCCTGAAGCTCGACAACGGCGCGCAGATCAGCGTGGCGATCAAGGTCGATGCGAAGAAGCGCAGCGCGGTGATCGATTTCAGCGGCACCTCGGCGCAGCTCGAAAACAACTTCAATGCGCCGCGCGCGGTCTGCATGGCCGCGGTGCTGTATGTGTTTCGCACGCTGGTCGATGACGACATTCCGCTCAACGCCGGCTGCCTGAAGCCGCTGCAGGTCATCATTCCGGAAGGTTCGATGCTGAACCCGCGCTCGCCGGCCTCGGTGGTGGCGGGCAATGTCGAGACCTCGACCTGCATCACCAACGCGCTCTACGGCGCACTGGGCGTGATGGCGGCCGGCCAGTGCACGATGAACAACTTCACCTTCGGCAACGAGACGCATCAGTACTACGAAACCATCTCTGGTGGTTCTGGCGCCGGCGCCGGCTTCGACGGCACGAGCGTCGTGCAGACCCACATGACCAACTCGCGGCTCACCGACCCGGAGGTGCTGGAATTCCGCTTCCCGGTGAGGTTAGAAAGCTACGAGATCCGGCACGGCTCGGGCGGCGCTGGGCAATGGCGCGGCGGCGATGGCGGTGTGCGGCGCATGCGTTTTCTTGCGCCGATGACGGCATCGATCCTGTCGAACGGGCGCATCGTGCCTTCTTTCGGCATGGCCGGCGGCGAACCGGGCGCACTCGGCTTCAATCGCGTCGAGCGCAGCGATGGCCGCATCGAACGGCTCGGCCACATCGGCTCGGTACCGATGCAGCCGGGCGATGTGTTTGTCGTCGAAACGCCGGGTGGTGGTGGCTACGGTCGTGTGACGGGTAAGTGAACAGGGGTGGCGAATGGGGTTGGCGAACGGCGCGGCCGAGCCATGGCGTTGCGTCTGCGCTGCGCGGCCGCTGAACCTTTGCACCGGGCGGTTCGGTGGGGATTGGACGAGACGGGCGAGTTTTGCCGGAACAAACCCATCGCCTCTTGGCGCGATCGGCAAGGGGCAGCGACGGCGCTGGCCTGGGCCGGTTGCCATGGGTTACGACCTGAATGTGGCAAACCGTTCCTTGTGCGCCTCTCTCACTGCGACCAGGCACTGACCTCCTCGTTGCCGACCTGCTGACTGCGTCACCAGAGGCATCGGCCACACTCGAACACGGCTGCCGCCGGTCACTGGCGCTGACGCGGATGCAGGGTTGGGTTCGCATTCGCAGGCCATTAGGCAGGCTTGTGGTGGTGCGGTCTTGCGTCAAATGGCAGTAAGCTTTAAATCCATGAGGGTACAGGGTTATGTCATCGAGCGATGGTCTCGGCGGCTACAGTTGTCCATGCGTCTCGTTGAAAACAGGAGCGACTTCCGGCTTGCCACGATGATCACTGCCGCCCTCCCTGATAACGAATCCGAACGCCTGCAGGCTTTGCGTGCTTTGCTGATCCTCGATACGCCACCGGAGCAACGGTTCGACCGCATCGTGCAGTTCGCCGCCGATGAGTTCGATGTGCCGATTGCGTTGATCAGCCTGGTCGATGACAAGCGGCAATGGTTCAAGGCGCGCGTGGGCATGGCGGCTTGCGAAACCGGGCGTGACATCGCGTTTTGCTCGCATGCCTTGCACAGCGCCAAATTGCTGATGGTGGAAGACGCGCTGCTCGATCAGCGCTTCTTCGATAACCCGCTCGTGGCCGGCGATCCACGCATCCGCTTCTATGCAGGTGCGCCGCTGTGGATGCCTTCAAGCCTGGTCATCGGCACGCTGTGCGTGATCGACACCCGGCCTCGCCATTTCGATGCGGTTGACCGCAGCATTCTGGAGGCCTTGCGTGATCTGACCGTGGCCGAACTGCACGGAGAGAACCCGCAGTTCTGACCATGGCTGCCGATCCACCGAAGCGCACGCTGTTGCTGGTCGAGCCGCATTTTGTGATGCGGCGCACCGTTGCGATGGTGGCGCAGCAGTTGGGCGTGGCACACGTCCGCGAAGCCACCAACTATGACAACGCGTTGCGTGTGCTGAACGAGGCGCGTGTCGATGGCATGTTGATCGATCTGGCCGATGCGCTGCGCTGCCTCGCGCTGGTTCAGCAGATCCGCGCCGGCGGCACCCTTTGCGACGCCGCGTTGCCGATCGGGCTGATGGCCGAGACCTGCGACCCCGGCACGATCGCGATGTTCAAGAGCCTGGATGTGCGCCGCATCATGCTCAAACCGTTCAAGGTGAAGACTGCGGTCGAAGTGCTGTCGGTGATCGCCGGCGTGCCGATACCGGTTTGAGCCGGCGCTCGCGCGGCGTGCCGTGTTGACATCAGGTTAGGCTCTCTCTAGAGCCTCTCGCTCACCCCAGCAGTGCGCCGGCTTGGGCGATCAAGGCAGCGTGTCGACCGGCTCCTGTTTCAGCAGTGCCAGCTTGCGCTTGGTGGCCTGTTTGTCGTATTCGCTGGCCGTTTGGGCGCAGACCTGCTGCAGGCCGGAATGATGGGCCAGCACCTCGGCCACCCAGTCGACGAACACCCGCACCTTCGATGACAGGTGGCGGTTCGACGGGTACACGACATGGAACGGGATGTCGTCGGACTCCCACTCGGGCATCACCAGTTCCAACATGCCGCAGCTCGGGTACTTCTGGAAGATGTAGGTCGGCAGACGGCCGATGCCCAGGCCAGCGATGCACGCATCCATGTAGGCATTCGAATCGTTGAGCGTCAGCCGGCCGGTGATTGGCAGCAGCACGCGCTCGCCCTGGCGGGTGAATTCCCAGTCGCAGGGCTCGCCGGTGTGCTGCGAGATGTAGTTCAGGCAGTTGTGTTTCTTCAGCTCCAGCGGATGCTGCGGCCGGCCGTATTGCTTCAGATAGCTCGGCGAAGCACAGGTGACGACGCGCATCGTGCCGACGCGCCGCGCCACCACCGAAGGGTCGAGGATGTCGCCTTTGCGCAGCGCGCAGTCGACGCCTTCTGTCAGCAGCTTCAGTGGCCGGTCGCTGCAGCCCAGCTCCAGCTCGATGTCCGGGTAGCGCTCGAAGAAGGTGGGCAGCATCGGGATCAGCAGCCGGCTTGCGACGGCGGTACTGACATCCACCCGCAGCCTGCCGCGCGGCGTGGCCTGCTGCGACGAGAACGACTCTTCGGCGTCACGCAGGTCTTCGAGGATGCGCACGCAGCGCTCGTAGTAGGCCGCGCCATCGGTGGTGACCGACACCTTGCGGGTCGTGCGGTGCAGAAGGCGGACTTTCAGGTGGCTTTCCAGGTCGGCGATGCTGGCCGACAGCGTGGCCTTGGGCATCTTCAGCAGGTCGGCCGCGCGGGTGAAACCGCCCGTGTTGACCACGCCGACGAAGGCTTGCATCGCTTTGATGGTGTCCATTGTCTTTGATCCTGAACAGTCAATTCTAAAAACTCTACTTTATAGCTTTTCGATTAGCCAATAAAGTTCATGACGCAACGCAGCATGGGGTATTTCCTCGGCTGTACGGACATTCTTCCTCTTGCCGCCGAATTCTTGCCATTGCTGCCAGGACACCATTCCATGAAGACCCGACCCTACTCTCTGATGTTGAGCACGCTGGTGCTGACCCTGCTGTCGGCCGCCATGCTGACCCTCAATGGTTGCTCGCGCGCCGGCGA
>CAHJWV010000442.1 GCA_903643055.1 Burkholderiales bacterium
CGTGGAGTCGGCAATATCTGAAGTGCCACCATGGCTCTGTGTGTCACAACCACCATTTTGCGCCATCAATTGTTCGAACTGCTGGCTCAAAGCCTGCATATCGTGGGCCGGCTCGGATGCCTGGCGAAGCAAATGCTCTACAGCCACTGATTCCACGGCCATCGTCATATCAAATTCTCCAGGTGCAAAAGTAAACCAACCCAGCCACGTTCACCGGTAAAATTAAACCCGCATGAACGCGTAATGGGAGACATCGACCGTCAAAGGTGTCTGAACTTCGGGCTCTTCCTTTTTTTCTTGTTTACCAAGATCAGGATCGAGCAAGGCTTTGACCATATCGAGGGCTTCGGCATTGGTCGAATTGTCAAGAACGTCTTGGGCAGTATTTCTCCAGGCGGGGTTACCGACCATGGATTGGCAGCACGCCAAAAATGCTTTGGCCATCGGCCAGTCGGAACGCGCCACCAGGCTGTTCGAGATGCGCATGGCATCTTGCCAAAAACCGCGTTTGGTTGCGATCCACGCCTCGAACATGTCGAGTTCAGCGAGCTGCGGGCGCAGGATGCGCACTGCAGTCAGAACGGTCTCGGCGTCATCAAGTCGTTGATGCCCGACCGCCAGTTGCAGCACACTCGCCAATCCAGCGACGAATTCTCTCTTGGTGAAAGCATCACTCATTTTATTTCCATCTGAATAAAACGGCCGGCCAAATCAAACAGGTATTGCATCGAGAAATACGCTTGATTGAAGGCCGGCCCGACGAACCGCTCGACGGCCCAATAGGGAGTATTGAAGCTGAAACGGCTCAAAAACTATTTAATGAGGCCTTTTGCCGCCTCAGGGCCTTTTTCAGCAATCTTCATTTGAGTTTCAAAACGGTTCAGTTCGTTTTGAATCTTCATCGCGTCAGCCATTTCATTTTTTGCCTGGCTGGCATACGCGTCGTTTTCGAGGCTGGTAGTGGTCTTTTCAAGTTGTTGACCTGCGAGGTTAGAAACGCCTTGCACCATGATGAATCTCCATAATTTCGGAAGTTACCTTCCAGGGTTGAAATAGCACGAATGTGCCCGTGAAACGACGGCTGATAATCAGCTCGACGGATTTCTAAAAACTCAGTTTAACCTCAATCTACTTTCGGGCAATGACTTATTATTGCCACTCCGACTTAATAATGCCACAACTTTCATCGCTTTTTTTGCATTATTGTCACCGGGATATTTATCAATATAACCAGCAAGAGTATTCCAGGATGAAACAGTATCACCAGAGATACCCTGAACAATGGCGCGGCACAATCTGAACTGCGTTGGATCGGCTTGCGTCAATTCGAAGGCTGCGCCCGCTTGGTCCGCATCCGTTTCAAATCGATAGGCCAGCCCAAGCAACGAAACAATCATCAGATTTCGATGCGCTCTTCGGGAGGCGTCGTCATCTGCGCGTTCCGCTGCGCCGTCGATTGGCTCGGCCGCGCTCAAGCTGGCAACGAGGTCGAATGAACCGTTTCCCAGACATGGCGAATGATTCGCTGCGAGGCGCGGAAACCAGCCACCAACTGCAAATTCATTTGCCGCTCTGCATCGGGAATGCTTTTGACGTCGCCCTCCGCGCTGCGTACCGCGTCATCGAAGTAACTCAGCATGGAACGCGCGCGCTCGCCGCTTTTATCTTCAGTGAGTGTTTTTTCGATTTGGGCCAAGTCGTTGAATATGACTTGTTCGATGCTGTTGCTCATCGCAATCTCCGTTGATTTCAAGGTTGGGAGGTAGGTAGAGAAGCGGAAGACCGCCCCTCGGTGGTGTCGTCAGCCCCCCCGGCGGCCAACAGCAAATGCTTGGTGCCATCTGCGGTCTGCACATACTGGAAACCCTGACCGGCCATCATGGAGCCGACCGGTATGCGCTGCGTCGGCGGCGCTTCGACGGCATTGACGTCGATGCGGGCCACTGCCGGACCCAGGTCGGCAGCCACGCGCTTGACGTCTTCGCGCAGGCGCTCAAGTTGAGGGGCGACGCCGCTGACCGAAAACACGCCGGCACCGCGGTAGCTCACCTGCAGGCTGCGGCCGCCGAGCGCATCAGTGATCGAGCGCACGACGTCGCTGGCCGCGGAATAACGGTGCATCATCACGCCGTCGCCAAAGGGCTGCAGCAGCGAACGCACCCGCGCCACATCGGCAGTGGTGGCCAGCAAGCCCTCGATCACGACCCGGCGATCGGCTTCACGCACCGTGATGCCCGTGACACCGGCTTGCTGCAATGACTGCTGCACACGCACCGCCAACGGAGCCAGCGGCGCGACGGCGGAAGTGGCATGCGGGCCGGCCAGCAAAGCCGAGAGACAGGCAATCAAGGTAAATCCGGCAGCCACTGAAGCGCCAATCACGCGGCCAGTGCGCAGGCTGCTTTGTGCCTTGGCCGAGTCGGCCTTTCGCATCAGCCGCGACATCAGCATCACATCGCTGGGCCAGGCGGCATCGCTCGGGCCGGCGCAAAGCACGACATCGTTGAAGCGCTTCGGAACGAAATCTTCCAACGCACCCAGCAAGCGCGCTGGTGCGCCGTCTGATCCTGGGTAATGCAGCGTGAGAAGCACGTCGTCTCCTTTGTCCTCGGTGACCAGGATCAATGCGGCTTGATCCCAGTCGGTGATTTGAATATCGGCTTTGTCATCGCCGGCGATTCGATACTGCCGACGCTTCAAAGTTAACTGGGCTCCAGAATGAAGTCCCGTGAGGATGCGAAGCTGCTTCATGGTTTGCGAACCCTTTTGAGATGTTTTCAATTCACCGCGGCGAGCGGTTGTCGGGAACGATGGCCGGAGGAGCGGCAGGCTCGGGAATGCTGGTGTCCGGCAGTCGTGGCGCTTGGTCGATCACGTCGCGCACCAGGCGCGGCGAGATCAGGAACAGGCGTTCGGTCTGGGCACGCTTCTGATCGCTGCGGCGAAACAGTGCACCCAGCAACGGAATCTTCGAAACTCCAGGCACTTCGCTCAGCTGCGAGCTGTCGCTGACGGTCGTGATGCCGCCGATCAGCAGACTCTGCCCTTCATCGACATGCGCTTCGGTGGTGATCTCGGTCCGCTTGACGATGGGAATGCCGTCGACCGTGTTCTGCTCGAAGCTGCCGTCCTCGATATAGAGCGACAGCTTGATGCGGCTGCTGACGTCACCCGAACCCAGAGCTGGCGTGACCTGCGGGGTCACTTGCAGCAAGGTACCGGCTTCGACCTGATACAGGTTGGCTTCCAGGTTGCCTGCCACCTTGACCGTCGCGACGCGCTTTTCGCGCATCACCGCCGTTCGGTTTGCCACCCCCAGCACTTTCGGCTTCGCGACGACGCGGGCCTTGCCTTTGGAGCTCAACACATTGATGCGGGCCATCAGCTCGCGGCCGGCGTTCGACCACAAGGTGCTGACATTGAATGCACCCGGCGCGGTGCCATCGGGAGGCGTCACGCCGAAGCTGCTGCGAGCGCCTTTGACACTCCAGTCGATGCCCAGGGTATCGAGGCTGTCGCTGTTGACATCGATGATCGTGGCTTCGAGCTCCACCAGCACCGGCCGGACGTCCAGACGGGTCAGCACTTCCACGTACTCAGCCATGCGCTGCGGCCGGCCGAGAATCATCACCGAGTTCGTGCCCTCGTCGGCCTGGAAGGTCGGCGGGGCATCGTCATCGATCGGGCTGGTCAGGCTGCGCGCCGCGCCCGCCACACCCGACTTCGGGCCGGGGTTGTTGGACGCCGCGTGCTGCTTCTGGTTCTGCGCCAAAGTGTCGGTCAGGCGGCTGTCGCGGCCCAGCACGCCTTGCAGCGAACGCAGTTTGTCGGTGCCGACGCCGCCGGAGCTTCCGACATCGTCTTCGGCAGCGGCGTCTTTGCCACCGTAGAGCAAGGCCATGGTCGCGGCAACGCCGCGGATCTTGGTCTGGCCGAAGGTGCGGTCGGCTGCCGAAGCAAAGCGCAGCGGCACAACCCGCACCGACTTGTGATTGCGCTCGGCGGCACCGACATCGAGTGACTCGATGGCCGAGCCGATCAGCTCCACATGGCGGGGCGGGCCGTAGACGAGCAGCGTGCTCTCTGCATTGTTGAAGCGCAACGGGTAGCGCCGGTCACCGAGCTGCAGCGAATCGAGCAGCTCCGTGACCTGGTTGCGCGAGAAGCCCTTCAGGCGGAACAGGCGGCTCTGCACGGCGTTGGCCGGATAGAAGTAGAGCGCAGTGCCATCGTGGTACCAGACCACGCCGTAGGCCTTGCTCATCGAGTTCAGGAACTTGTCGGGTGTGGTGTCGAAATTGGCTTGGACGACGCCATCCACTCCTTCGGCAATGATTGCCGGCAGGCCTTGGCTGGCCGCAAAGTCTTGCAGCACTTCGGTGATGCGCTTGCTCTCGGCCTTGTAGACGAAACGGGATGAAGCCCAGGTCTGGCCACTGCGGCTGGTCAGTGCGGCCGTCCGCCCATTGCCCTTGGCCAGGTCGCTGCCAGCCTGTGCCGGCTCATCCAAGGCCATCGCTGAAGCACCGAACGCAAGTGCCAGGCTGGCTACCAGAAGGCGCACTGTCATTGTTCGATCACACATGAAATGAAACATCAAACATCCTGTTAACCCGCATCGCTCTCTTGCACTGCTTCTGACTGCGCTGATGAGCGTGCTCTTGCCGCTGCTCAGCGTCATGAAGCTTTCGTGCTTCGCGTTGAAATCAACCACAACGCAACCTTAGGGGCAATCAGCGCCACGGCCTGTGCGCAAAGCGAAGCTGGTTTCGGCTACGCGAAGTTCAGCTCGATGTGCAGATCTGGATTCGCCTCTGTGTTCCGTACTTCGCCTTTGCGGCCAGGCCTCATTCCGAAGACGGTGAAGATGAATGAAAGCGGCGGCATCCACTCCCGGTGAGCCGCAGGCCAAACCAACAAGGGTTTCTGACCGTCATGAATCTTCCCCAGCCGCGAGACGCCAGCGACAAGAACGCAGGCGACGCCATCAGGTCTGAGCTGATCGAACAGTTGTCTTTGCAGCTGGCTGAGCTTCAGTACTTGCTGGCGTGCTCGCCAACGCACGAGATCCGCCATGAACTGAGCAACGTCGCTTTGCTGCTGCGCGATGCCTATGGCTTGCTGCAAGCCGAAGTCAATACTGATGACGCCACCGGTTTCGGCATGGGCATCGAGTTAGACAACCGACGCTTCGATCTGGCCAAGGCGGTGCTGAGCAACTCGGCCTACCGTCTGGTTCAACTCAACCCACAAGCCCCCGCGGGGCCGGAACTCAGGGCGGGGCACGCATGAATACCGATCGCTGGCGCTGCTTCAGCGCCGTTGCCTGCACCATCGCAGCGCTTGCGTTCACGACACCCGCAAGTGCAGACACGATGGTGACTCGCTACCGCTGCGAGATGCTCGATGGAGGCAACCACATCATGAACCAGGACCTTTCACGGACCTATCCGACGGCCGTGCCGAAATGCGAGGCCTTCAGCTTCCGCATGGGTACCCCGGTCGATACGCGCATTCTGTATGGCGACCTCGGACTGAGCGCGATGGACCGCATTCGCGGGGCCATCACGGTGATCGAGGCACCGAGTTTTCGAAATGGCGTTTTGCGCTCAGGGCCGCCCAGGCAGATGCCTGCCGACCTTGCCGCACTGGTCAATGAGGCCTGCCGGCGCCATCAGCTCGACCCAGCGATGGTGTCGGCGTTGATTTATGTCGAGTCGCGCTATCAGCCCATGGCCCGATCGCCGAAAGGGGCGCTGGGCCTGATGCAGGTGATGCCCGCCACGGCCGCGCGTTATGGCATCGACTCGCCTGACGCGCTCTATGACCCGCGCATCAACATCGATGTCGGCGTGCGGCTGCTGCGCGATCTGCAGGAACGCTACGACGGCCGGCTCGACCTGATGCTGGCCGCTTACAACGCCGGCGAAGGCGCAGTGCGCAAATACGGCAACCGCATCCCGCCGTATCCGGAAACTGTGTCGTATGTGGCGCAGATCATCGACATGACACAGCAACGGCGCTGACCGCAGCAGCTCAAGCGCTGCGGGCATGAACCGGGCGCTGCCCGGAAATTCCTTGCAGCGCCCTGCCGCCTTACGGCTTGCCGCCGGTCAAGGCATCGAGCTCATCCAGCAGGCGCTCCATGCGCTGCACCAAAGCCCGGTAAGGCGCGGGGCTGGCCATGTCGAGGCCGGCCTTCTTGACGATCAGATAGGGATCGTCCGAGCCACCGGCCTTCAGCATGTCGAGGTAGCGCGTACGCAGCGCCTCATCGCCGCGGCCGATGCCTTCGGCGAAATAGGCCGCCGCGCTGATCGACGTCGCGTACTGGTAGACATAAAAGTCGGTGTAGAAGTGCGGGATGTAGGCCCACTCCGAGCCATACAGGTCGTCGATCTTCATCACCCCTTCGGCATCGCCGTGATAGCGGCGGATCAGATCGAGATAGATCTTGCCCAGCGCTTCGCCGGTCAGGGCTTCATCGCGTTCCACGGCCTCATGCGTTTTCAGCTCGAACTCGGCAAACATCGCCTGGCGGAAGAAGGTGCCGCGCAGCGATTCCAGTTGCTCGCTCAACGCATAAATCTTCTCCGCCCGGGTCTTGGCGTTGCGCGCCACATGATCGGCCAGCAGCATCTCGTTGGTTGTCGACGGGATTTCTGCCACGAAGATCGCATAGCCCGCCGTTTCGTAGGGCTGCGCCGCATTGGCCAGCACCGAATGCATCGCATGGCCCCATTCGTGCGCCAGCGTGGTGAGGCTTTCGTAGTTGTTGTTGAAACTCATCAGCACGAAGGGATGCACGTCATACGCCGAGCCAGCCATGTAGGCACCGGAACGCTTGCCTTCCTGCGGCACAGCGTGCATCCAGCCACCATCGAAATGCTCGCGGATGGCTGTGACATAGTCATCGCCCAGCGGTTTCACGGCCTGCGCCGTCAGCTGCTCGGCCTGGGCCAGCGAATAGTCGCGCGGTGGCTTGGCCAGCGGCACGTAGATGTCGGAATACTTCTGGGCCTTCAACCCCAGCAGCCGGGCTCGGGTCTTCAGGTAGCGCTGCAAGGTTGGCAAACCGGCATTGGCCTCGGCCACCAACGTGCGGTACACCGCATCCGGCGTGTTGTCACGGCTCAGCGCCATCTCCAATGACGAGCCATAACGGCGGCTGTGCGCATTGAATACCGTGCCGTGCAGATGCGCGACGTAGATCGCGCCAATGGTGCGCTGGTAGGCCCGATACACCGGCCAGAACGCCTTGAAGACCTGCTCACGCACCTTCGGATCGCGGTCGGCACGCAGAGAAACATAGGTTTCCTGATCGAGCGTCAGCTTCTTGCCGCGCACCGTGATCTTCGGCCATGGCAGATCGGCGTTGTTCAGCAGCGAATAGATCGCGTTGGGCTGCTGCAAAGGGTCGGCCGCGGCGGCCAGCAGCCCTTCTTCCGAGGCCGACAAGGTGTGGCTGGCCAAACGTTGCATCGATCGCAGGTTGTACGCGTGCTTCGCCAGGCCCGGCTCGGCGGCAATGAAGGCCTCCAAAGCGTCGCGGCCGAGCGCGCTGATTTCAGTGGCCACGAAGGCCGTGGCCTGACCGAGCTGGTTCTCGCTCGATTCGGACAGCTGCCGGCGCGATTGATGGGCCGTGACCTTGGTGTTCTCATCCGACTTCAGGCTGGCATAGACACTTTGCCGAGCCTGTTCGCGCTGCGCCGTCGAAATCGCATCCATGGCCTTCAACAGGCTGACCGCACTGCGGCCCAGCGTGCCCTGCAGCGCCCGCAAATCCGGCAGTAGCGCGATCAACTTCTGACGCGCAGCGTCCCAGGCGGCATCGTCTGCATACAGCGAACTCAGGTTCCACACCGCAGCGGGATCGGCCGGCGCATTCGCGGCATCGGCAGTGGGCGCGGCGCAAAGCAGCCCCCAGGTCAGGGACAGAGCAAGAACAGGGTGCTTCATGGCGGACATCTGAAAAACGCAAACCGCAACGATAAGGCCTCGGCAGGGCCTTTCCGTTGGCAAGCCATTCTTTCGAGGCGAAAGGCGGCACGGTGAAGACCCTGCGCTGCCTGGCCGCGGCGGGTCTCTCGGTAGATCGATCGGCGATGTGATCCAGGCCCGAGGCGGAGATCTGCTTGACCTTGCGATCGATCAGACTTCCGTCGGCATCAATGGGTGTATCTGCGAGCGCCCGTGCCCTCCGGGTGGCTGCATCGCCAGGCGGCATGCGATGTCTTGCGCCATGTGGGTTCCCTGATCGATCAGGTCGGAGACTGTCGATGCCTCCAGGCCGGCCCAGATCATGCCCGTGACCTGCTGGCGAATGGCCACCAACGCGGGCAGGCGGCGATCTGGCGCACCCGCGACGCGCTCGGCATAACCAAGCAGGCGTGCGGCATCTGCATGGCGGAACTCCTTTGCCGCGAGACAGGCGAACAAATCCGCCCATTGATTGATGCCCTCCCACCCCATGTGGCGCGAGGTGCGCATCAGCTCTGACAAAACCGCCCGGGCTTCCATCAAGCAATCGTTCTCAAGCAAGGCCGCCACCAGGTGGGCCAGCACATGCAGCCGGTGCAGGCGCGGCACACCGGCGCCCAATGCGCCGCTGGCTTTCATCGCGATGTCGAAGTCATGCAGTTCTCCGCCGGGATCGGCCGCGCCCGACAACACCCATTCGGGCAAGCTGCCTGCGCGCGGCGATGCCAGCGCAATGTGAACCGACTTGCGCGCCCGCGCCTTTTCGCCTTCCTGCATTTGCACGATGGCTTCACCCATATAGCGCAGGCGGCGCAGTTGAGAGCCGGTGGATGGCGGCTCGATCTTCGCCTGCTCATCGAGCAGCGCACGCGAGGCAGACGTCGACATGAATGACAGCATCGGGATCGCCTGGCCCAGCGCCAACGACAGCTGCTTCATGTCACCTGCCGTACGGTATAAGGCGACCGCCTGCAGCATCAGGTCGCGTGCCCCGGCCGGGTGATTGTCGAACAGAAGCTGTGCATGGGCCAAGCTGTGGCGCGCCAGCAATTGCACCGGCAAGCCGTCATTCAGCATCGATTCGCAAGCGCGGTAGATCTCACGCGCTTCTTCAAAAAGCTGTAGCTCGCCAAAGACTTCGACGGCTTCCGCAAGCAGGGCGACAGCCGCATTACCGTCGTACCACAGGCACCAGTCGAGCGCGGTTCGCAGGTTGTCGATCTCGGCCTTGCAACGTGCAAGCCAGAGCACATGCGCTTCCGTGCGCGATGGGTGCGCCAGCAGCGCCCTGAGCACCGCCGCATGCTGGCGGCGCAATGGCTGTTCTTCGCCGGCATCGGCGAGTTTCAGCAAGGCATAGTCGCGCGTCGTGGCCAGCAGGCGATAGCGCAGTACGTCGCCCTCGTTGCTCGGCTGAACGAGTGAGCAGTCGACCATCTTCTGCAGCGCCTCTTCGATCGCGACGGCATTGATCTCGTCGTCTTGCGCGACGGCACAGGCCAGTTCCATCGTGAAGCCCTTGGCGAACACGCCGAAGCGGCGAAACACCACTTGCTCGATCGGGCTCAGCAGCGAATGACTCCAGTCCATCGCGGCACGCAAGGTCTGCTGGCGCGGCGGCGCACCCAGCTCATCCCCACGAAGCAACTTGAAGCGGTTGCTCAAGCGCGCACTCAATTCATTCACGCCAAACATCGGCAAACGGAGTGCCGCCAGCTTGATCGCCAGCGCAATGCCGTCGAGCTCCTGGCAGATTGAAATAATTCGCCCGATATTGCGATCGGTCAATGCAAATCGCCGATCGAGCGCTTGAGCCTGATCCACGAAAAGCGCGACCGCACCATGACGCAAGGCCTCTTCAGCCGTGCTCGACGCGCTGGGAACCGACAGCGCGTTGAGAGGCAATATCCGTTCGCCGAAGACCTTCAATGCGGTTTGCCCGGTCATCATGAACCGGACCTGTTCGGTGGCCATCAACAGTTGGTTGACCAGCGCACCCACAGACGCCGCCAAATGCTCGACGTTGTCGAGCACGAACAACACATGCATGTCTTTCAGATGGGCTTGCAATGTGGCGAGGCCCTCCTCACCGGACGACAACTGAAGCCCGAAAGCCTCACCGATCGACGGCAAAACCTGATCCGGCGTTTCGACGGCAGACAGCTCGATCCACGCCACGCCATTGCGCATCAACATCCGCTGCTTGTGGGCGACCGTCAAAGCCAACGCCGTTTTGCCGATGCCTGCCGGTCCCACCACACTGACCAGCCGGTGCTGTCGCAATTCCTGGCTCAGCTCATCGACATCGCTGTCGCGCCCCACGAGATGAGGATTTGCGGATGGCAACCTCCATGCGGGCAAGGCGATTGGCACCCGATCCAGCAAAGACATCTCGGGAGCCACCGCAGGCACCGGGTCCTGCGGTTCAGGAGGCTTAGAGCCCACTTCCACCGACAAGACAAATCGATAGCCACGGCCTGGTTCGGTGACGATGGCGTTACGGCCCAACAACTTGCGGATTGCCGTGACCTGAACAGCGATGTTGTTTTCCTCCACCATCGCCCCCGACCAAACCAGGTCGAGCAGTTGCTCCCTGGGCACCACCATCGCTGCACGTTCCACCAGCACCAGCAGCAAGTCGATCGCGCGGGTCCCCAGCCGGACATCTTGACCTGCATCAAGCAGGCGACGCTGCGACACGCACAGCTCAAATGTGCCGAACCGGTAGCTTTCGGGAAGCACGCGCGGTGAACTCACCATGCACCTCGGGCAGCATCAAAAACGCATTTCATCAAATGGCTCAAGATCGGGAGTTCGATTGAAGAATCAAGAAACCGGGTTGATAAGCCGTTCGCATTGTCGCGTTTCTTGAATTGCCTTTGGGATGTAAAACCTTTTTCTCAGAGCGCGATTTGCCGGCCCAAGACACCCACCACGACATGCCGTGGAAGTCTCGGTCAACACGGAGCACACAGATGTGTCGCAAGTCAAACACGGATCTGCTGCTTGCCGACCTTTGCATCAACTTGCAATCTTTCACTCACAAATGACATACGGGGACATACAGGGGAAATACATGGCTGATTTCATTGCTCGATTCCTCGGTACCGAAATATTCATTGGAATTGCGAAACCCACCTGTCAAAGCAGTTTGTAGATTGAGGCCGCATGCGGCAAGCTGTAAGGACTGTCAGGTGATACCAAGGCTTAATGAATTCATCAGGCCGCAAATCTGCTTATTTGCAGGGTGTCATTTGCCTGCACGGCCATTGAAATTTAATGAGCTCTAAAGGACGAGATAGCCGTGACGCAACGACAGTGCAAATGTGTTTACTTCTGATCAGGTCAGTTCGTGAACCACACCATACCGACCCGCTGCGCTAGATCTCTGCGCCGCGCTATCCCAGCGAAACAACACACCGTGACACTTTTCTGTTTTTCATCTTCGCTAACACCCCGGGATGCTGTTGCATCGCGGCAGCCGACCCGTTCCAGACCCTTCACGCCTCTGACAGGAGAAGCGACGTGAAACTCGCCGCACTGTGTCCCGCCCATGCGCTTGAGAAGTTTGCCTCTACAGCATTGACGGCCAAGGGCATCGATGTGGATTACCACCGCGATGCGCCGTCATTGATTGCAGCCCTGCGCACCCAAGACTACGAAGGCGTTCTGCTCGAAGACAACGACGAACAGATTGGCCATTGGCTGGCGTCATTGTCAGTTCGTACGGGACAAAACATTCCATTGATCGTTGTCGGCGTGGGCGATGCATTAGGCATCTCGCGAGCCCTTCAGCACGGTGCTGATGACTATGCGGTGATGAGCGAAGGAACTGAAACGCTGATTCAACGCATTCACGCCCGCGTTCGTTCGCGCTCGGAACGCAAGCATGCTTCCCATCTGCAAGCCGGGCCTTATTCACTGCATGCGGCCACCCAGATCCTGGCCAATCAGGAAAGCGAAGTCAGCCTCACTGCCCGCGAATTCGCGCTCGCCTGGGCACTGTTCGAAAACCTGGGCCGTGTTGTGACACTGAAAACCTTATCCACTGAAATCTGGGGCCGCTCCGGCGACATCGGCAAGCGCACGATCGAACAACACGTCTACAAGCTGCGGCGCAAGCTCTGCACCGAAGCGCCGGGCACCACCACCGGCCCGCGCATTCAGACGGTCTATGGTGTCGGTTATCGCATGCATCTTTGAATTCCGTGCGACACAGTCATGCGGCGTTCTGTGTTACAACCCTCGCCGCTGCCAGGCTCGGCCGCAAGTGTTCTATCGACGGCCAAGTGCTTGCATGAAAGCGCTGCCTACCGTTCTGTGATGCTGAGGGAGTTCGCAGTTCACACCGCCTGATGGCTGGTGAACCTCGTTGGCAAGCCAAGGCTGGCCATCGCTTGCGGACAACGGTCTGTGGTGAGCTTGCAGCGCCAAGGCGCCATCATCAAAACGGCCCTGTCCCAGCGCGATCAGCACGAGGCGCCAGAGTCGCCGTCAAAGCAGCACGTCTTACTCCCCCAGATAAGCGGCACGCACCTTGGGATCGCGCAGCAGATCTTGAGCGGCACCACTCATCGTGACCTCG
>CAHJWV010000443.1 GCA_903643055.1 Burkholderiales bacterium
GGCATCGGGCGTGCCTCGGCCCACCAGCTTCTTGATCTTGGCGTCGAGCTTGAGCACCTTGGTCAGCGTCTCGGTGTCCAGGCGCAGCATCTCGTCGCTCCAGGCCGTGAGCGTTTCCAGCAGCTCTGCCGTCTGGCGCATGCGCAGCTTGGCTTCGGCCGGCTCGCGGCTGATCGCCGGATCGTTCAGCAATTCATTCAGCACCTCGATCGTCGGCGCGATCTCGCGGCGCTGGCGCTCGCGAATCACGGTGCGAAACAGCTCCCAGACCTGGGTCGAAGTTTCGAAATGGTCACGCCGGTCACCGGCGAGGTGAACCAGCTTGACGAGATTCCAGCCCTGCAACTCGCGGATGCTGTTGCTGACGTTCGAGCGCGCCACGCTCAAGGTTTCGGTGATTTCTTCGGCGTGCATCGGCCGGCCGGTGATGAACAGCAACGCGTGGATCTGCGCGACGGTGCGGTTGACACCCCAGCGGGTGCCCATTTCGCCCCAGTGCAACACGAAGCGCGAGAGGGTCGGTGAGAGTTCCATGGCCTGATTCTGGTTTTGCCGATAATTTCTGTCAATACAGAAATCATCGGCAGCGCTGATTTGCCTGTTAGCCACCGCTTCGGCAGCCCATACGGCGCCCTCGTCCGCAACGGCAATCCCACTCCGCTTGCCATCTGTGACGCATTTCACATTTAGGGTGAGTCGCTTCGCTCAACTCCCGCGGGGCCTTGCCGAAATTGGCACATGTTCAAGTCGCTCAGGGTTCTGCCATGACCACACTTTTGATCGGTATTGCGGTGTTGTTCCAGGGCGCGATGGTTCTGACCATCGCGAGCCGCGCTCGCCGGCTGACAACCGCCGCCCGTGAACGTGAAGCCTCGTTCCAGCTGATGGCCTACCGCGGGGGCCAGCGCAACACCTGATGTCTGCCCTCCACCCACCCACCTCGGCGGCGCAGGCCTCCGTTCAGCTGCGCGACAAAGTCAACGCGTGGCTGGTGAGCCATTGCGCCAGCGCGCAAGGCGTGCTTCAGGGCGCGGTGCTCATTCGTGGCAGCCAGGGCGTGAAGATGATCGCCTGCCACCCGACCGGAATTCCCGTGCCCGCCTGGCTGGCCAAGAGCGCCTCGGCCGCCGTCGCACGGCGCGAGCGCATGGTCGTCAAGCGCGCCACCGAAGGCGGCCCAACGCAGCATGTGACGGCCAACCCGCTGGTGATCGAAGGCATGGTGGTCGGCGCCGCGGTGATCGTCTGCGACCGCGCGCCGGGCGACGCCGAATGTGCCGCGCTCGATGCCAGCGCCGTGACCTTCAGCCTGCAGCCCGGCCCGGCCCAAGCATCCGCGGCGCGGCCCGGCCATTCCCAGCATGTGCTGGAGATGCTGCACAAGGTGTCGGTGTGCAAGAGCCTGGAAGACGCCAGCGCGCTGTTGTCGACCCGGCTGGCCGCCGAACTCGGTTGCGACCGCGTCAGCCTCGGGCTGCGCCGTCGTCAGCAAACCCGCTTGATCGGCAGCTCCGATGGCTGGGAAAGCGAACCGTCGGGCCTGTCGGCCGATGTGTGCAGCGCGATGGACGAAGCGATGGATGGCGGCGAGACCGTCGTCTACCCGCCACCGCCCGGCCGCTCGAACTGGCTCGTGGCTGCCCATGCGCACTTGAGTGAAAAGCGCGAGACCCGTGCAATCTGCACTCTGCCGTTGATCGCCAACGGGCAGGCGCTGGGCGCGCTGCTCGCCGAGCGCCGCGCCGGCCACCCGTTCCTGGCCGATGAAGTCAGTGGGCTGGAAATGCTGGCGCGCGCGATCGCGCCCTGGGTCGCCCAGCGCCAGCAACTGGAAATGCCGTGGCGCGAGCGGGCCCGGCAATCGCTGTCGACCTGGGCCGCGGCGCACGATCAAGGCCGGCATCGCCTGGCGGCGGCCGCTGGCGTGGCGGCACTTGCCGCGTTGATGCTGTGGCCGGTGGACCAGGAGGTCAGCGCACCAGTCAAGCTCGAAGGTTCGGAGCAACGCATCGTCACTTCGCCGGCCGACAACTACTTGCAAAAGGTGCTGGTGCGCCCCGGCGACGTGGTCAAGGCCGGGCAGCTGCTGCTCGAATTTGCCTCTGAAGATTTGCGCGTCGAGCGCCAGCGCCTGAGCGCCGAACTCGCCGGCAACGACGCGGCGGTGGGTGATGCGATGGCGCGGCAAGACATGAGCACGCTCGCGCTGAAGATGGCGAAAATGAATGAAGACAAGGCCCAGCTCGCGCTGCTCGATCAGCGGCTGGCCAAAGCCCGTGTCACCGCGCCGTTCGATGCCGTCGTGATCCAGGGCGACCTGAGCAACGCCTTGGGTGCGCCGACCAAGAAAGGCGATGCGCTGATGACGCTGGCACCGGTCGGCGACTTCCACGCGATCGTCGAAGTCGACGACAGCGACATCGCTGAAATCCACCTCGGCCAGGCCGGCTCGATGGTGCTGACGGCGCTGCCGAACCTGACCTTGCCGATGAGCGTCAAGCGCATCACGCCGCTGGCCGCGGTGGCGCAAGGCCGCAGCTTCTTCGAGGTGGAAGTCGAACTGGCCCATGCCGAGGGCGCACCGCACGAGCTGCGACCCGGCATGCGCGGCTTTGCGCGGTTAGAGACGCCGCGCCGCGCGCTTGGCAGCGTCTGGCTGCAACAGGCCGGCCGTCGCCTGCGCCTGGCCTGGTGGCGCTGGGTCGCGTGATGCACCGCGTGATGCACCGCGTGAGGGAAGCCCTGTGATGGAGTCGATCGAAGACCCGATGTGGTACCGGGTCGCGCGGCTGCGGCCACGGCTGCGGCTGCGCATTCGTGTGCAACGCCGCGTGATGCGCGGCGAGGTCTGGTACGTGCTGATCGATGACGAGCGGCGCCGCTTTCACCGCGTCGACGCGGTCGCCTATCAACTGGTCGGCCGGCTTGACGGCAGCATCAGCGTCGACGCCGCCTGGCGCGCCTTGCATCAACGCCTGGGCGACAAGGCGCCGACGCAAAGCGAAGCGCTGCGCATGCTGACGCAACTGAGTGATGCCGAGCTGCTGACGGTGCATGCCGATGCCGATGCTGACGCGATGCTGAAGCGGCGGCGCGAGCGCAAGCGCGGCCTGCGTGCCGCGGTGGGCAACCCACTGTCGTTCAAGGTACCGCTGGTCGACCCGAGCGCGCTGCTGCAACGCGTGTTGCCGGCCACCCGGTGGCTGTTCAGCGGCACGGGCCTGTTGCTGTGGCTGGCGCTGGTCGGTGCGGCCTCGGTGCTTGCGCTGATGCACGGGCCCGAGCTGCAGCTGTCGATCTCGCAGCAGGCACGCTCGGCGGGCTTCCTGTTCCAGATGTGGGCGCTTTACCCGCTGGTCAAGCTCGTTCACGAGGCCTGCCATGCGCTGGCGGTGCGTCGTTGGGGTGGCGAAGTGCATGAGGTCGGCATCAACCTGGTGATGTTCAACCCGCTGCCTTATGTCGACGCCTCCGCAGCCAATGGCTTTCCGCAGCGCCACTGGCGCATGGCGGTCAGCGCCGCCGGCGTGATGGCCGAACTGGCGATCGCCGCCATCGCGCTCTTCTTGTGGAATGCCAGCAATTCGGCCACGGTGCAGACCGCCGCGCTCGCGGTGATCGCCGCCTGCGGCGTATCGACCTTGCTGTTCAACGCCAACCCGTTGGCGCGATTCGACGGCTACTACCTGATGTGCGACGCACTCGATCTGCCGAACCTGCAGCCGCGCGGCCGCGCGATGCTGGCGCATTTCGCGCAACGCCTGATCGGTGTGGCGCGCGCCGACGCGATGCCCGAAACCTCGCGCCGCGAGGCCTGGATCGTCACCAGCTATGCCGTGCTGTCGTGGCTGTACCAGCTGCTCGTGATCGTGACCATCTGCTATTGGCTGTACCAGCCGTATGCGCTGATTGCGATCGGCCTGCTGCTGTTCAGCGGCTGGTCGCTGATCGCAAGCCCGGTGCTGCGCGCTGCCGGCAGCCTGATGTCCGACAGCCGCTTCAACGGCCGGCGCCTGCGCGTGTTGGCCACCACCGGCGGCGTGCTGCTGGTCGCCGTGCTGGCTTTGTTCGTCGTGCCTGCGCCGTCGTTCACCGTCCAGCAAGGCGTGGTGTGGACGCCGGCCGAAGCCACCGTGCGCGCCGAAGCGCCCGGCGAGCTGGTGTCTTTGTTCGTGTCGCCCAACCGCCGTGTCGAGCCGAACCAGGCGATCGCCACGCTCGACAACCTGGAGCTGCGCAGCGAGCGCGAGACCGCGCAGGCCAAATGGCAGCAGCTCGACATCCAGTACTTCAACGCGATGCTCGGCGAACCGCTCGAAGCGCGGCGCCTCGGGCTGGAGCGCGATGCGGTGGGCGTCAACCTGAGCCGGCTCGATCAACAGCTCGGCGCGATGACGGTGCAGGCGCCGCGTGCCGGCCAATGGATCGTGCCGAAAGACACCGCTCAGCCAGGCCATTACTACCGGCGTGGCGATGAGGTGGGCTACATCCTTTCCGATGAGCCGACGATGCTGGTCAAGGTGGCGCTGACCGAAGCGCAGGCCGCATTGATGCGCGAACACGCAAGCCAGGTCACGGTGCGCCTGGCCGCCGCGCCGCAGGACGAACTGCCTGCCACGCTGGACCGCGAGACGCCGAGCGTCACCCGCACCTTGCCCAGTGCCGTGCTCGGCAGCACGGCCGGCGGGCCGATCGCCACCGACCCCGACGACAGCACCGGCCGCAAGACGCTGGCCTCGGTCGTCATGGTCGACGTGCGCGTGCCAGGCCACCGCACCGAGCTGATCGGCGCGCGGGCCTGGGTGCGCATCGATCACCAACGCGAGCCGCTGGCCCGCCAATGGGGCCGCGTGCTGCAGCAGGCATTTCTGTCGCGCCTCGCGGCGCTGACGTGAACCTGCCGCGGCCGGGGCCGCGGCACGGCGCGTATCCACAGCGCCATGCCATCCCCAGCTCACTGTGGAGCGACCTGGCCGACCGCCTCGGCAACCGGCTGACGCGCCTGGGTGGCAGCGACGCGCGGCACAAGCGGCGCTTTCTCGCCGCGTTGAAATTCAGTGCCGCCGGTACAGTGCAAGCGGCCCATGCTCACGAGACCGAAGACGATTCGGCCGCTGGCCGGCATCTGAAAACACAGGCGACCGTCGCCGCACAGCGCCTCGCCCGCGATGGCTTCACGCCGGAAAGCATGGCCTGCGGCCAGCAAGCGGCTGCCGCGGCGATCACCGCCACGCTCGGCCACCAGCCTTATCTCAGCCAGCACCTCGCGGCCTTCGAGCTGCTCAACGGCCGGCTGGTCGAGATGGACACCGGCGAGGGCAAGTCGCTGGCGATCCTGCTGGCCGCCGCCACGGCCGCGCTGGCGCGCGTGCCGACCCACGTCATCACCTCCAACGAATACCTCGCCGTGCGAGATGCCGAGGCCGCGCAACGCGTGCTGGGTGCGCTCGGGCTGCGTGCCAGCGCGATCCGCAATGCGATGACTGCGACCGAGCGGCGCGAGGCCTATGCCTGCGACGTGGTCTATGCCACCGCGCAGGAGATCGGCTTCGACTGCATGCGCGATCGCCAGCAGATCGACGCCGCCCGCCGCAGCGCGCCCTCTTCGGCACCACCGATGCTCGTGCTGCGCGGCCTGTGCCTGGCGCTGGTCGATGAAGCCGACAGCGTGCTGCTCGACCATGCGCAAACGCCGCTGGTCTTGGCCGAATCGAGCAACGAGGGCTTGCCGGTGGCCACCGCGCAAGCGGCCTGGCGCTTCGTGGCCGGGCTGCGGGCAGGCGCCGATTACCAGCTCGATCTGCAAGACCGCCGCGTCGACATCGAGCCTGCGGTGATGAAGCGCCTGCCGCATGAACTCACGACACTCGGCGACCCCCGCGTGCAGGCCGCGGCATTGCGTGACGCGTTGACGGCCCGCCATGCGCTGCAGCCGGATGTGCATTACCTCGTCGAAGACGGCGATGTCGTGCTGCTCGATCAGAACACCGGCCGCAAGCTGCCCGGCACGGTGTGGTCGCGCGGGCTGCAACAGATGGTGCACATCAAGGAAGGGCTGGCCGCGCCCCGCGCCACCCGCACCGCGATGCAGATCACCTTGCAGACGTTGCTCAGCCGCTACCTGCTGCTGGCGGGCATCAGCGGCACGCTCAGCGAATCGCGCGCGGCGCTGTGGTTCTTTTACCGGTTGGCGGTGCGCCGCATCGAGCCGCGCCTGCCCAGCCAGCGGCGGCAGCTCGGCGTGCGTTTGTATGCGCACCGCACCCAGCAGCTCACCGCGGTCGCGGCACGTGCGCAAGCGCTGGCCGCGCAAGGCCGCGCGGTGCTGGTCGGCACCGACAGCGTCGCCGCGGCCGATCAGATCTCTAACGCGTTGAAAGCACGCAACATCGCCCACTGCCTGTTGACCGCGCGCGACGATCGCAGCGAAGCCGCGTTGATCGCTGCCGCCGGCTTGCCCGGCACCATCACGGTATCGACCCACATGGCCGGGCGCGGCACCGACATCGCGCTGCCGCCCGCCACGCTGGCCGCCGGCGGGCTGCATGTGATCTCGTGCGCGCAGAACGGCTCGGCCCGCATCGACCGCCAGCTCTTCGGCCGTGCCGCCCGCAATGGCCGGCCCGGCTCCTGCGAAACCATTCTTTCGCTCGAAGACCCCGCTTATCCGGTTCTTTTGCCTGCATTTCTGCTTACAGCGCTGCGCTGCGCATCCGATAAGAAAGGCAACACCCCGTCTTGGCTGGCGAAAGGTGTGTGCGGGCTGGTGCACGGGCTGCGAGCATGGAGTGAATTCCTGCGCAGCTACCAGCTGGTACGACACGATCGGCTGGTCAGGGCCTCCCTGGTCTTTGCTTCTCCTTCGGAATAACCAGCGAACCGACATGTTTGGACGGCTCTCTTCCACCTTATCGCAACGCCTGCTGCTGACACTGGCGCTCCTGCCGGTGCTGGCACCGGCGAGCGCACAGACGCTCGGCTGCCTGATCACCCCCTCGAACACCGTGGAGCTCGGCAGCCCGTCGGTGGGCGTGATCGAGAAAACCCACGTCGAGCGCGGCGACACCGTCAGCGTCAATCAAGTCGTCGTCACCTTGCGCGCCGATGTCGAGCGCGCCCATGTGAATCTGGCCGAGCTGCGCGCCGCCGCCGATGCCGAACTGCAGGCCGCCAACAAGGCCCACACCATCGCCAAGCGCAAGCTCGAACGCACGCAAAACCTGTTCAGCCAGGAGTTCGTGTCGGCACAGGCCGTCGATCAGGCGGTGGCCGACGAGCAAACGGCCCAGGCCCGCGAAGCCCAGGCCGTCGAGCAATCGCGCCAGGCCCGCAAGGAGCTGCTGGTGGCGAATGCCGAGCTGGGCAACCGCACGATCCGCAGCCCGATCGACGG
>CAHJWV010000444.1 GCA_903643055.1 Burkholderiales bacterium
ATCCGGTCTGCGAGTTTGAAAAGGGCTTCGACGCGGCGGACGATTTCTGCCTGCTCCGACGCGCAAGGGAGAGCAATAGGAAGCCGAGACAGCATCGTCTTATTTATCGAAGCGAGGTTGGTCGTTTGCTTTCCTGACCTAACGAAATATTCAAGCCCCCGGGAGTTGCCCCACCACGAGACAAACTTCGGCTGGTTGTTGGAGTCCCGCAATCGAGCACGGAAAACATGGTTCTGAAACGTGCAACGCGGAATCTGGCCTTCCCACACCCAACCGCGCCCGAGTTTGTCGAGATCACCGCCCTCGTTAAACAGAACATCGCCGGGTTCAAGAAGCAACTGTTCAAGCTTTGCCGATGGCACACGTATGGTCTTCACGTCGCTCAGATCGAGGTAACCACGCTGTACGTTCGCGACACGAAGGTATGGCACCTCATCATCAGATTCAGACTGCTTCTTGGCGTCCTTGGTGACCCCGCCTTGCACGTCAGCAATGTCCTGAAGCACGAGTTCTTTCCATTCGAAACTCAACCCTGTTGCCTCTCGCCAATCTTCTGTGAGTTGACCCAAGGTCGCAGCATCCAACACCGCCTGCCGAAACCGCTTGAGCAAGGCGGGGATGGCATCCAGGCGGTCCTGGCAAGCTTGGATACGGGCCAGCAGGGTGTCGAGTTGGTCGGCGATGCGGGTTTGTTCTGCTCTTGGTGCCAGAACCAATGGGGCCGCCCGGCCGGCCTCCGTACCTAAGCGCGGCATGTTCATGCCGTGGCTTTGAGCCTCTACGTACTTGAGGAACACCGGGTGCTTCAACCAGTGGAAGAGGTAGCGAGTGTCGAGGTGTTCTCCGGTGGCAATTGGCACGATTTCGGTCGTGCAAAAGCCGTCCTGGTCTGCGATCAACACCTTGTTGAGATACGGCCGCAGCTTGCCGTAAAGAATGTCACCCGAGTAAAAGCGATTTTTGGTGCTCTTCGATTGCCGCTGGTGCATGGTCGCTCGGTTCAGTAGCCGAGAGATTTCCTTTTCAATGTCCTCAAGCTCAAGCACCCAGTGATCGTCGGCGATGTCCCCGGGTTTAGCTTTGATCGTGCTGCCGTACGGCACAGCTGCCCCAAGATTGGTGCTGATCCATGTCGCAGGCAGGTCGGCTGGGTCGAGCGCAAATTCACTCATCGCCATTGCCCGCCAACAACAACCCACGCCACGCCAGCCGCTCACGCGCATCCAGCAGCGCCGCGTGCAGCTGCGCCTCCAGTTCCGCCTTGGGCGGTAGCTCGGTCCAGTACTCGGCCACGGTGATGCCGTCCTTGTGCATTTGCAGCAGTTCCACTTGCTCTCGGCTGGATTCGGCGCAGAGGATCAAGCCGATGGGCGCCTCTTCTCCTTCTTGGCGCTCGTGTTTGTCCAGCCATTTCAGGTACAGCTCCATCTGCCCTTTGTGTACGGCCTTGAAGCGGCCCAGCTTCAGCTCGATGGCCACCAGGCGGCGCAGCCTGCGGTGGTAGAAAAGCAGGTCGAGGTAGAAGTCATCGCCGTCAATGACCATGCGTTTCTGCCGTTCCACAAAGGCAAAGCCATGGCCCAGCTCCAGGATGAAGGTTTCCAGCTGGCGCAGGATGGCCGATTCCAGATCGGCTTCGTCATGGCCCTGGCGCAACCCCAGAAAGTCCAGAAAGTACGGATCTTTGAAAGCGGTGGCGGGTGAGGCCGCCAGGCCGGGCGCCTGCGCACGGGCGATCTCGGTGCGCTCGAAAGCCTTGCGATCGATCTGCTGGCCCAGCGCTCGCACGCTCCAGCCGTCTTGTGCCGCATGCTGGGCGTAAAAGGTGCGAGCCTGCGATGTCTTGAGCGCCACGATGGCCACCCAATGGCTCCAGCTCAATTGTGTCGACAGCGTCGACACAATGGCCGCGTCTGGAAAGGCCACAGCGAACTTGACCATGCGGCGCAGATTGCGCGACTCGAAGCCCCGGCCAAACTTTTGCGCCAGTTGCTGGCCCAGTTGGTCGATCAACTGGCTGCCGTAGCTCGCCCGCTCGCCGCCCAGCACCTCCGTGCTGAGCCGTTGGCGGACCGCCCAATAGAGCCGGGTCAACTCGGCATTCACCGCACCCGCCAGACGCTGGCGGCTCGCGGCGATCAGTGCGCGCAGTTCTTCGTGCAGCAGGCCGGGTTGAGGAGCTGCCGCCAGTGCGTTCAGCTCACTCATGGTTGCGTCTCGTCGGTCAGCGGTTCTCCGACCAACAACTCTTCCAGTGGTGCGTCGGGGTCTTCACCCAACTCCTCCAGCAGCGCGCGCAGTTCGGCCATGGCGCTGCCCAGTTCGCGTTGCAGCAAGCGGGCGACCAGTGCGGGATCGTCGCGCTGCGCCTGAGCTGTTTCAGCGCTGTCGTCTTTCAGCCAGCTGATGTCGAGGTTGTCGCCACGCTCGGCAATCTGCTCGCGGGTGAAGCGGCGCCAGCGCCCGGCCTCGCCGCCGTCTACACGCTGCGCCAATGCGGCTGGGCCGCCACAGGGGTCGTCGCCGAAGACGTCTTCGAACTTGTCGCGTGGCGACTCTGGCGGCGCATCGGCGGGGGTGCGGAAGTAGTCGCGAGTGAATGGGGTGCGCTTGCCGAACTGCGGCATGTTGGCGCGCATGTCGTAGACCCACACCTCTTTCGTGTTGCCCTTGTCGGCCTTCTTGCCCTTGGTGAAGAACAGCACATTGGTCTTAACGCCCTGGGCGTAGAAGATGCCGGTGGGCAGGCGCAGGATCGTGTGCAGATTGCACTTTTCCATCAGGTCACGGCGAATGCTGGTACCGACATTGCTCTCGAACAGCACGTTATCAGGCAGCACCACAGCGGCGCGGCCACCGGGCGCCAGGTTGCGATAGATGTGCTGCAGGAAGGCGAACTGCTTGTTGCTGGTCTCGTAGGTCAGGTCTTTGCGGGTGGGCAGGCCGCCGCCCTTCTTGGTGCCGAACGGGGGGTTGGACAAAATCAGGGTGGCCGGTGGCAAGCCTGTGCCTTCGCCGCCAAGGTGTCGCCATACGCCACGCCGCCTTCAATGCCATGCAACAGCATGTTCATCAGCGCCAGGCGATGGGTGTCTTGTACCAGCTCCATGCAGTAGAAGGTGGCATGCCGGTAACGCCGCTGCAGGTCTTCGCTCAGGCCGTCGAAGTCGTTGTGTTGCCGCAGGTAGTTGTTGGCCGCAATCGGAAAGCCGCAAGTGCCCGCGGCGGGGTCTTGGATCACGTCGCTCAGCTGAGGCTTCATCAAGGCCACGATGCTGTCGATCAGATTGCGTGGCGTGAAGTACTGGCCGGCACCGCTCTTCTTCTCGGTCGCGTTGCGCTCCAGCAGGTTCTCGTACAGGTCGCCCAGGTCATCACGCTGCACGCTGTACCAATCCAGCGCGTCGATGTCCGTCACCAGCTTGCTGAGGGTGGCCGGCTTGGTGATGAAGGTATTGGCATTGGCATAGATTTCTTGCACCGCGCCTTGGCCATGCAAGCCGTAGCTCAGCAGCATTTCTTTGTAGGCATCCAGCCGCTCAGGGGCGGAGGCAGTGCGCAGGTCGTCCCAGCGGGTGCCTGGCTGCTCGACAGGGGGTTCACCTTTCTTCGGCCGCACCCACACCTTGAGCCGAGCCTCCTGCGCCGTCTCCTTCATCATCTTGAGAAAGAGCAGGTAGGTCAGCTCACTGAGGTATTGGTGATAGGTGACGCCGTCGTCACGAAGCACATGGCAAAGCGACCAGAGTTTGGCGCCAATGTCTTGGGCGGCTTGGGGGCGGGTGGACATGAGAAATCA
>CAHJWV010000445.1 GCA_903643055.1 Burkholderiales bacterium
GCCGGCACCTTCAGCACGACGACGCTGAGCCGGTAATACAGGTCGCTGCGGAACGGCTGCTGGGGCGATGGGTGCAGCAAATTGGCCTTGGTCGCGGCCACCACGCGGCAGTCCATCGCGCGCTGCTCGTTGGAGCCGAGGCGCTCGAACTGGCGCTCCTGCAGCACGCGCAGCAGCTTGACCTGCAGCGACGGCGGCATGGCCTCGATCTCGTCAAGGAACAGCGAGCCGCCCTGGGCATGCTCGATCTTGCCGATGCGCAGGCCCGCGCTGCCGGTAAAGACACCGGCCTCATGTCCAAAAAATTCGCTTTCGAACAAGGACTCCGGCACCGCGCCGCAATTCAGCGCTGAGAAGTTGCCGCTGTTGCGCTTGCCGTAGTCATGCAGGCAGCGGGCGACGAGCTCCTTGCCGGTACCGGTCTCGCCGGTGACCAGCACATCGGCATTGGTCGACGCGATGTCGAGCACCAGGCGGCGCAGGGCGACCATCGCTGACGAGCGCCCGAGCAGCTTGGCTTCGATCGCTTCGCGGCTCGACAAGGTGGTGCGCAGCGCATCGACCTCCAGGCTGAGCCGGCGCCGCTCAAGCGCGCGGACGATGACTTCGTTCAGCCGCTCGGCGGAAAAAGGCTTCTCGACGAAGTCGTAGGCGCCCAGCCGCATCGCCTGCACCGCCATCGAGATGTCGCCATGGCCGGTGGCCAGGATCACCGGCAGGTCGGGGTCGATAAAGCGGGCTCGCTGCAGCAGCGCGATGCCGTCGATGCCTGGCAATCGAATATCGCTCAGCAGAACACCGCGCAAGCCCGGTACCAGGCTCGGCAACACCTGCTCGGCCGAACCGAAAGCGCGCACCTGATGGCCGGCCAGCTGCATCGCCTGCGTGATGCTGAACCGAACCGTCGGGTCGTCTTCGACGAAGAAGATGGTGGGTTGTTCAAGAGGAAGCGTCATGCGGCTGGGCCAGTTGGAGTTGCACGAGGAACAAGGCGCCACCGAGCAAGGTGCTGCGCTCGGCCCGCAGCACGCCACCGAAACGCCGCACGATGTCGTTCGAGATCGCCAATCCCAGGCCCAGGCCGGCGCCCTGCTCCTTGGTGGTGAAGAACGGCTCGAACAAATGGCGAGCCACGGCATCATCCAGGCCCGGCCCATTGTCATGGACCTCGATGCAAACCGAGCCCTCGTCCTGATACAGCCGCACTTCGATGGCCGGCTGCGCCACGTGCTCAACCGCGTCGACCGCGTTCGAGACCAGGTTGACGATGACCTGCTCCAGCCGGTTCGCATTGCACAGTGCCCAGACGCCGGCTTGCGGCAAGTGGGTCTCGAGGCGGATGTCGCGGCCGCGCACGCCCTGCTTCAACAGGAACAGCGCATCGGAGATCACCGCATTCACCTGCACCGGGTCTAACTCGACATCTGCGCGCCGTGCAAATTTCTTCAGTTGGCCGGTGATCTCACCCATGCGCGCTGCAGTGTGGGCAATCATGCGCAGATTGCTTTTGGCGTCGTCGTGCATCGAACGGTCGAGCAGCGTGATGGTGTTCTCTGACAGGGTCTGCAGCACAGTCAAGGGCTGGTTCAATTCATGGGTGATGCTGGCCGACATCTTGCCGAGCACCGCCATTTTCGCGGTATGGACCAGATCGCGCAGCGTTGCCTTCAAGGTCTGCTCGGCGCGATGGCGCTCGGCGATTTCATTTTGCAGATGCTCATTGGCCTGGCTTAGCGCTTCGGTGCGCACACGAACCTTGTGCTCAAGCTCATCGTTGGCACGCTGCAGCGCGGCGCGCGAGGCCTGGGTTTGCGCCACGCTGCGGTAATGCTGGCGAACGTAGAGCGAGAGGGTGCCGATCAGCACCAGCGAAACCGCAGCCAGCAAGGCGTCGAGCCAGGCGCTCAGTTGAGTGGGCGCCATATCGGCCATCGCCAGAAGGTGCCAATCGGTGCCGCGCACGGGGCTGTCATAGACCATGTAGCGCGAACCTTTCAAGGTCAGGCCCGCCAATGAATCGGAAGCCACCTTGACAATCAGTGCGTGCTCGTCGATCACCCGTTGGCCGGTCAGGCCCAGCGGGTCGAGCGAGCCGGTGCGCCAGTACTGGCGCGTCGCCGCAAGCTTGCCGATGGTTTCGCGCGACAGGCTGCGCAGTGTCTTGAACTTCCATTGCGGCTCGGAAGAAAGAAACACCACGCCATTGCCATCGGCCAGTACGACCTGCTCACCCGAATGGGCCCAGTTCTGACCGATCTTGTCCAGGCTCACCTTCACCGCCGCCACGCCGACGATGCGCCCTTGACTGCGCACCGCATCCGCAAAGTAGTAGCCAGGCTCGCGGCTGACAGTGCCGATGCCATAGAAACGCCCCGGCAAGCCCCGAACCGCGTCCTGAAAATAAGGGCGATAAGAAAATTCGGTGTCGACGAAGCTGCCCGGCTGCTTCCAGTTGCTGGCGGCCAGGGTCAAGCCCTGAAGGTTCATCACATAGATGGCCACACCGCCCGTCAGCTCACTGACCTTCTGCAGTTGCTCATTGACCACTTGCCTCAAACGCAAGTCATCGGGTTTGTCGAGCATCGCATTGATGCGCGGATCGACGCCAACCACCTGCGGCAGGTATTCGCAGCGACGCAACTCGCTTTCGAGATTGGCAAGGTACAGATCCTGGCGCGTCGCCATCGCGTCACGCAAGCCGCTGATCGCCAGTCGCTCGGCCACGCCATAGGTCGTAGCGGTCGCCAAAGCCAAACCAGCAAAAAGCCCGATGCTTGCAAGCCACGCCTTGGAAACGCTATTTTTCACGCTGTGTCTGTCGCCCTGTCACCCCGTCGAGCTGCTGGATGCTAGGGCCACCGCCCCTTCCCAACAGTCGTGTATGCCCGAATGGCAGGGCCATGATGCAGCGCGGTGACGCGACCTCGGCCTGGGAGCTACCTTATTTCTTGCTCCGGCAGCCTCCACGAGCAGTAGGTAGGTGAGTTCGGCTGGCTCGTTGAAGCAAACGCCATCTGCCCGACGGCTCCGTGCATCCTGGATCGAAGCACTGCTTGCGGGCAGGAGCAAGCCATCAAATGGCATCGGCTCCCGCACGCGCAGCGTGCGGGAGCCGATCCAGGTCGAAAGGGCGCGGCGTCAGGTGCGTAGCCCGCGCCCGTGATCATCGCTTGCTCAGCGCTGCGTCCATTTCTGGTTGCTGCCACCATGGCAACGCCACACATTGACAGCGGTGTTGTTCTCGACCCCTGCGGCCTTCGCATCCAGGCAATAACCGGTCTGCAGATTGACGATGCTGCCGTTCGCATCGAAGCGCCACTGTTGCTTGGCATCGCCCTGGCAAGCCGCCAACGCGACGGCTGAACCATTCGCGGTTGCCGGGCTCGTCGCTTCGATGCACTTTCCATGGACTTCGATCGTGCCATCGGGCCGCGAGATCCATTTCTGGTTGCTGTTGCTGTTGCGGTTGCAGTTGTAGATCAACAGCGCGCTGCCCTCGGCGGTCTTGGGGGCATCCAGGCAGCGGCCGGAAGGCACGCCGACCAGCTCGGTGAACTTCGGCGCATCGAATTGCAGCGCGTCATAGGCGACCTTTTGCAGCGCAATCGCCTGAGCCGGTGAAATGCCCAGCCCGCTGGCGGGCTCATCGACACCCACGTTGCGCGGGTCGAGGCCGGTGATCTTGCCGAACACCGTCAGTGCGACGAGGTAGCTGCCCCAGGCACTTGCGTGATAGCGGTCATCCGCCCACAAGGTGACCTTGCCGGGGTCGAAGCCGTCATAGGGATTGCGGTCGGCCACGTCGCCCTTGATGGCCCGCAGGAAGGCATCGCCCACCGGGTTCACGCCCACGATCTTGGTGTCGCGCGCAGCAGCTTCGTAATAGGCCGAATGCAGGTCACCCGTCATTTTTTCGATCGACGTGCCGTTCCATAAGCCGTTCGGCGTGTTGTAGACCTGATCGGCACGCGCCCATGTCTGTGTCAAAAACACCTTGGCGGCAGCATTGGCGTTGGTGTTGGCGCCCGGCCCGTGGATGTACTGTTCCAACAGCTTCGAATAAGTGTTCAAGTTCGCCGGGTTGCCGGGAGCGGCACCGTTCAGCGTGCTGTAGTCCTGCAGCACGACGACGTCGAAGCTGCTGCTTCCGATCGCGGGCAGCTTGTTCTGGTAGTGGTACTGAAGCGATTGCCCGCCCACCGCTTCGATGCTCACGTCATAGCTCAAGCCGGCCTGGTCAGCAAACGCCTTGAAGATGCCCGGCACACCGCCATAGCCGGTGTCGTTGAGGTCATGCACGTTGGCCGCGTTGTAGCGCAGTGCGGGCTGGATGTTCGCGTGGGTGAAGCTGTTCCCCACGAAGAGGATTTTGATCGGTTCGGCGGCATGGCTCAGCTGCGTGGCCATCGCGAGACTGGCGGTCATCAGAAGCCACTTCGCGGCCTGAGGGGAGGGTTGTAATTTCATGGAATGTCTCTGCTTCGTTGTTCGTTGATCATCAAAAGTGCGGGCTGTCTCCGTTGCACGCTCGATGACGAACCGGTGCTGACAGCCACCCGTGCAATCTAGCGCGCGCTCGGTCCCAAGGCCTTGCCTGAAGTGCGCACAACGGATTCAGCGGTCCGAAAAACGAAGCTCGATGACCCTGGCCGGAAATCGGCACAGGCTGGCACTGCACTGGTGCGAGATTCCATCCAGCGGGCGCATGACAAAGTGCAAGGATGGATGAGACCGTCAGCGCGCCTGCCTTGCCACGTTGGGCCTACTAGGCCGTGTTAACAATTAGACTTTACGGTGAGAAGATGACGAGAAAGCTGTTGAGCGAAGGCGAATGGAAAA
>CAHJWV010000446.1 GCA_903643055.1 Burkholderiales bacterium
TTTCCCTACACGACGCTCTTCCGATCTCACTGCTCAGCACCGCGGCACACTCGGCATCGAAGTCTTCGTGGCGGGCATCGTCGCCAACCCAGACTTCAAACAGATCGCCGAGCATCATCACGGCGTCGGCCGACGTCTCCCGGAGGTAGGCCGACCACGCCGCGAAAGTGCGCGGTGTGCCCGGTGAGAGGTGCAGGTCCGAAATGAAATCAATGGCTTGCCAGGCCGCAGGTGCCTGCAACTCGGCAAGCTTCGGCGTGGCAACCGAGGAAGGGGTCAGTGACATCATCGTTTGGTTTGCCGTGCCGAATCGCCGGGATCAGAGAACGATGGCTTGCGTGATCACGACATCTTCGACCGGCACGTCACCGTGGCCGCCCTTGTTGCCGGTCTTGACGCCTTCGATGGCATCGACCACTTCCTTGCCTTCGACTACCTTGCCGAACACGGCATAACCCCATCCTGATGCGGATTCAGACTTGAAGTTCAGGAAGTCGTTATCGGTCGTGTTGATGAAGAACTGAGCTGAGGCCGAGTGTGGTGCACTGGTGCGCGCCATGGCCAAGGTGTAGTGATTGTTCTTGAGGCCATTGTTGGCTTCATTGGTGATCGTCGCTTCGGTGGGCTTTTGCTTCATGCCGGGTTCGAAGCCGCCGCCTTGAATCATGAAGCTTTTGATGACGCGGTGAAATACCGTGCCGCTGTAATGACCACTCTCCACATAGCTCAGGAAGTTCTTGACCGAAATCGGGGCCTTGGCTTCATCGAGTTCGATGCGGATGTTGCCTTTGTTGGTTTGCAGTTCGACAAGTTTGCTCATGTCATTTCTCCAGGGTCGCTTTTTTGATGATGACCGGCGTGACCGGTACGTTTTGGTGAGGCCCTTTGTTGCCGGTCTCGACTGCACTGATCTTGTCGACCACGTCCATGCCGGAGATCACCTTGCCGAACACCGCATAACCGTTACCATCTGATGCATTGGCGGCATTCAGGAAGTCATTGCTTTTCAGGTTGATGAAGAACTGGCCGGTAGCGGAGTTCGGGTCTTGCGTGCGGGCCATGGCCAGCGTGCCGCGATCATTCGTCAAGCCATTCTTGGCTTCGAGCGGAATCGGCGCACGGGTTGGCTTCTCGCTCAGGTCGGGGGTCATGCCGCCGCCCTGGATCATGAAGTTGCCGATCACGCGATGGAAGATCGTGCCGTTGTATTGGCCTGCCTTCACATATTGCACGAAGTTATCGACCGTCTTCGGGGCCTTGGCCGCATTGAGCTCGAGCACGATGTCTCCGGCCGAGGTGGCGAGCTTCACCTTTTGCGCATGCGCCGCCAAGCTGGCGCCAAGACCAATGCAGGCCGCGACCAACATCGGCAGCCACTTCACGTTTGTTTTCATCCAATCACTCCTTCGAAGAATATTTTCCATTGTCCACCTTCACGACCCCAGTACTGGCGCTTGGTCAGGCCGGTGCGCTGGCCCTTCAGCACTTCACCGAAGGTCACCACCAGCACCTCGCCGCTATCGCGCCACGACAGGATGGAGACTTCTTTCAACTCCGACTCGCGCCAACCCTTGGCATGCAGCTGGCGGTCGAGAGTCTGCTCCCACTGTGTCAGATCCGCGCCACCGCTTGAAAACTGCGACGAGTAAAACCCGATCAGCTTTTTAAGGTCACGCTGCGACCGGGCTTGCCGCCATTGCTCGACCAAGGCGCGCGCCTGGTTGCGCTCGGCCTCGGTTTGCGTCGGGCTGACCCAATCGATGCGCTGCGTGATCAACACCGGCGTGCGGCGCAGGGCGACGGACTGTATCAAGCTCATCAGATCGGCGTTGGCCAGCACCACGCAGCCGTCGGTGCTCTGCGGACTGCGGGCGTAGTTCTGCGGCGGTACGCCATGCAGCCAGATGCCGCCGCCGGTTTTGCCGCGTCGGCGGTCGTATTCATTGGGATAGTTGAGCGTCAATGCGCCCGGCCCGTAAAACTCTTTCAATTGCCGAGACGCCAGCCGGCTGGTGATGAAGTAAACCCCCATCGGTGTTCGTTGATCGCCTTGCTCGCGCTTGTCGATGCCAAGGCGACCGAGCGACACGTAATGGTCCGCAATCAGCCGCAGGCCTTGCGCGTCGTTCGCAAAGACATACAGGCGCGAACGGCTGGCGTCGACGGCAATGGCATGCCGCGTCGAAGGCGGGATGTCGAGAAACTGGCGCGGAATGGCATTCGCCGGCGGACGTTCGGTCAGTGCGGCCAGTCGCAGCGAAGCTTCTTTGCGCAACTGCAGCCATTGATCGCTGGCCGATGCGCTGATCTCCGGAGGCACGGCGCTCAATGCATCAAGCTTGCCTTGACGTGCCATTAGCAGATCGCCGTATACAAGCTGGGCGAGCTGAAAGTTGGGCGTGTCTTGCGCCAGCGTCGCGGCCTTGTCCAACGCATGGCGGCCATCACCGGCGGCGATCAGCTTGAGGATCTCGATCAACCGCGCCTCGGGCGAGCCCAATGAAGCGTTCTGGGGTTTGGTTGATGACGGCCCGGGGCGCGCGCGATAGCCAGGCGCTGCGCCAACGTGCGAGATCATGCCTGCCAGCACGAGCGCCGAAGCACTGCCTTGCAACCAGCGCAGCCGTGTCGATCCGCGCGCGACCCCCATGATGGGCCGGCTCACGAGCCGGTGCTTTCCCTCTGGATCAACCAGTGGCCGTCGATGCGCACCATCTCCAGCGTCTTGTGGCTGGTCACTTTCAACGTATCGGCGGAATAGCTCTGACGGAATTGCACCGTCGCTTTGTCGCCCTTCACGATGATTTCGAAGTCAGCCAGGCCGACCGTGATGCTGCGCTTGCTGACGATGCGCGCGCGTCGCTCTTCTTCCCAAGCCTTGCGCGATTTGCCAGCGGAGAAGTCGCGCGTGTAGGCGCCGAAGTAGGCCTCCATGTCCTTTCGGCTCCAGGCGCTGGCCCAGGCGCTCACGGCAGATTCGATCTCGCTCGTCAATGCGGGCCCAGCCGTCGACATGGCGGGCGCCGCCGGGGTCGCAGACGTGGGCTTGTTCGATGTGGCCGGCGCAGGCGCGGGGGGCGACGCGATCGGTGCCGCGGC
>CAHJWV010000447.1 GCA_903643055.1 Burkholderiales bacterium
GGCCGTTGGCCAATGACCTGGCATTCCAGTGCCAACGGGCACCTGCCGATAATCGGGGCATGAAGGTTCTCAACCTGCGCTGCAGTCACGATCATCGGTTCGAAGGTTGGTTTTCTTCCGTTGACGAATTCCAGTCGCAGATGGACCGTGGGCTGCTCGAATGCCCCTTGTGTGCCGACAAAGGCATCAGCCGCCTGCCTTCCGCACCGTACTTCAGCGTCGGCAAGAGCCGTTCGCTCGAACCGGTGGTCACAGCGCCAGAAGCCGGTTCATCCACACCGGCCACGCCCGAGGCGATGACGTTGCAATCGATGTGGCTGCGTGCGGTCCAGCATGTGATGGCCCATACCGACGACGTCGGCGACCGCTTTGCCGAAGAAGCCCGGCGCATTCATTACGGCGAAGTTGAAGAGCGTGCCATTCGCGGCCAGGCCACGCGCGAAGACGCGCAAGCCTTGCAGGAAGAAGGCATCGAGGTGATGCCGCTGCCGATGCCCGAGGCGATCAAAGGCCCGCTTCAGTAAGCGACGCGGCCCGTGCCGACGGGCCCCATCGAGCGTCTCCCGACAGGGGTGCAGTCAGAGCCCGCTGGCTCAGAGCAGCCGGCCGGGGTTCATCAAGCCCAGCGGGTCCAGTGCCTGTTTGATCGCACGCATCATCTGCAGGGCCACCGGTGATTTGCGTTTGGCCAATTCGTCTCGTTTGAGTTCGCCCACACCGTGTTCGGCGGAGATCGATCCGTCGTAGGTGGCGACTGCGTCATAAACCTGCGTGTTCACGCCGGCCTCGTGCGCTCGCAGGAATTCCTGGCTGTCCGACCCTTCGGGCGCCTGCAGGTTGTAGTGAAGGTTGCCGTCGCCCAGATGGCCGAAGTTCACGAGCCGCACGCCGGGATAAGCTGCTCGCAGCGCGGCGTCGGTGCGGGCCACGAACGACGGGATGCGCGACACCGGCAGCGAAATGTCGTGCTTGATGTTCAACCCTTCTTCGGATTGCGCCAGCGGTATCGACTCCCGCAGATGCCACATCGCGGCGGACTGTGTCAGGTTTTCGGCCACCGCGGCGTCGCTGATCAGGCCCCGATCGAAAGCCACCGCCAGCAGCCCTTCGAACAATTCGCGGGCATGGGCATCGCCTTCGGCATCCGATTGCTCCAGCAACACCGTCCAGTCGGCGGCCGGTAACGGCTGGCGCAGCTGCGGAAAATGCTTGCGAACCAAATCGAGCGAAAAACGGTTCATCACTTCGAAGCCGGTCAGGCTGGGCCCGAGCCGCGCCTGGGCCATTTGCAGCAACGCGACGGCGGCTTCGAGCGAGGGCACGACGGCCAGCGCCGTCATCACCGCGGCCGGTTGCGGGTGCAGCTTCAGCGTGGCGGCGGTGATGATGCCCAGCGTGCCTTCGCTGCCGATGAAAAGATCGCGCAGGTCGTAGCCGGTGTTGTCTTTGCGCAGGCCGCTCAAGCCGTCCCAGATCTCGCCTTGCGCGGTGACGACTTCGAGCCCGAGGCACAGCTCGCGGGCATTGCCGAAGCGCAACACCTGCGTGCCGCCGGCGTTGGTGGCGAGGTTGCCGCCGATCGTGCAGCTGCCCTCGGCCGCCAGGCTCAGCGGAAACAGCAGCGACTGTGCGGCCGCGGCCTCCTGTACGGCCTGCAGCACGCAACCGGCCTCGGCCGTCAGCGTCAGGTTGGCCGGGTCGATCTCGCGGATGCGGTTCAGGCGCGACAGGCTCAACAGCACCTGCGTGCCGCTGCCATCCGGTACGGAGCCGCCAACGAGCCCGGTGTTGCCGCCCTGGGCCACGATACCGGCGCGGTGACGCGCGCAGAGCTTAACGACCTCGGCCACCTCCCTCGTGTCAGCCGGCCGCACCACCGCGAGCGCGCGACCCCGGTAGCGCTTGCGCCAATCATGTTGGTAGCGCGACAGGTCGCCGTCCACCAGCACCTGCGCGTCGCCCAGTGCATTGCGCAGGCCCGTTAACAACTCGCTCATGCGGCGGCACCTGCTGCCGCTGCGCTGCGCAGACGCCAGCGCACATGCAAGGCACAAGCGGTGAACAGCACCAGACACAGTAATACTTCGATCGCCGCGAGCAGCGCGCTCGTGCCGCGGTCACTGGTGGCGCGAACAACCCCTTCGGTGAAATAGATCCAGACCATCAAGCTGACCCATCGGTAGGTGTACATGCGGTTCTTCAACAAGCCGGCCAGCGGCACGGCCAATGGCAAGGCTTTCAGCGCGAGCCAGGAGCCACCGGGGCGGATCGGCGCGAGCCACAGCTCCCAGGCGATGCCGAGCACGATCAACAGCACGAGGCTGCCGGTAGCGAGGGCGCGGGTCCAGCTAACGAACGCGGGCAAGGGAAGGGCAGGGGAAGGCGAGGTGTTCATCGCTGGCTATGATGCCAGCACCTTGCGCGGCCCGCCCTCGCGCGCCGGCCATCACCGCAGGCTTGCGGCCTTGCTTCGATCTGCGTCTGCCCTTGAGGCCAGCCGCCTTATCCCTTCGTCGATCTCAGGATGAATCTTCCGCCTTCGTTTCCTCTTGGCTGGCAAGCCCATTTCACGCGCACGCTGCAAACGCTGCAGACCTGGCCCTGGCTCGATACGCTGCGCACCTTGCGCGCGCGCTTTCGCGAAGACCGCCTCGGCCTGACCGCCAGCAGCTTGACCTTCACGACCCTGATCTCGCTGGTGCCGCTGGTCACCGTGATGCTCGCGCTGTTCACGGCCTTCCCGATATTTGCGAAGTTCCAGGACTCGCTGCAAAAGTACTTTTTGCAGGCGCTGGTGCCCGATTCGATCGCCCGCCCGGTGCTGGGCGCACTGACACAGTTCGCGAGCCAGGCGAACCGTCTGGGCACCTTCGGGCTGGTGCTGCTGGTGTTCACGGCGCTGGCGCTGATGCTGACCATCGACCGCACGCTGAACGCCATCTGGCGGGTTCGCAAACCCCGGCCTATCGCGCAGCGCGTGCTGGTGTACTGGGCCGCCGTCACGCTGGGGCCGCTCCTTTTTGGGGTTAGCCTGTCTTTGACCTCGTATGCGATGTCGGCCAGCAAGGGCTTCGTCAACGCGATGCCCGGGGGCCTGAGCGTTGCGCTGAACACACTGGAGTTCCTGTTGTTCGGCGCCGCGATGGCCGGCTTGTTCCATTACGTGCCGAACACCTTCGTGCGCTGGCGCCATGCGGTGGCGGGGGGGCTGTTCGTATCGGCCGGGTTCGAGATCGCCAAGCGGGTGCTGGGCTGGTACCTGAGCAGCGTGCCGACCTATTCGACTGTCTACGGTGCCTTTGCCACCGTGCCGATCCTGCTGATCTGGGTCTACCTTGGTTGGGTGATCGTGCTGCTCGGCGCCGTGATTGCGGCCTATGCGCCGAGCTTGCAGATGCGCGTCGTGCGGCGGCCGTCGATCCCCGGCTACCGGTTCCATCTGGCGGTCGGCATGTTGCGCGAGCTGGCGCAGGCGCGTACGTTGAGCCTTCATGGGCTGAGTGCGTCGCAGCTGTCGGAGAACCTGCGCACCGACCCGCTGCAGATCGAGCCGTTGCTCGATGTGCTGGTGGACATCGACTGGGTCGGCCGGCTCGATGAAGTGGGCGGTGCGCGCTATGTGCTGTTGTGCGACCCGGCCGCCACGCCGGCCGAGCCCTTGGTCGCCCAGGTGCTGCTCGATCCGGCCGATGACCTGGCCGCCTTCTGGCAGCAAGCCGGCTTCGGTCGCATGCTGCTTCGCGATTTGATTCAGCATTGATCGGCACTGCGGGCGCGTTTTGAACGCCAGCGATGAGCCATCGCGATTCACCGGGCGGTCGACCGCCGTGACATCACAGGGGCAGAAGTGCGTCTGTTGTTCGCGGGTTTTGTGGGCTATATTGATCCGACGCCGCCCGCCTGCCGGGCCTGTCAAATGTCCGCAGAGGAGATCCCCATGAAAGTCGTCGATATCCTGCGTGTCAAGGGCGGGACGCTCTTCACGGTGTCCTCGGACCAGCCGCTGTCTCATGCCGTGCAGACCATGGCCGAACGAGACATCGGCTCGCTGGTGGTGATGGACCACGGTGACTTGGTGGGCATGCTGACCTTCCGTGAAGTCATTCTGGCGATCGTCGGCAACGGCGGCACGGTTGGCACGACCACGGTGCGCAGCGTGATGGACGATCACCCGCTGACCTGCACGCCGGAGACCGAGATCGACGAGGTGCGCCGCATGATGCTGGAGCGTCATGCCCGCTACATGCCGGTGCTGACGCAGCGCACGCTGATGGGCGTGATCTCGTTCTATGACGTGGCCAAGGCCGTCGTCGACAGCCAGGACTTCGAGAACCGCATGCTCAAGGCCTACATCCGCGACTGGCCGGTCGAAGAAGAATCGAAAGACGAGCAAGTCCCGAACTGACCGTCCGCGCGCTCGGTTGGCCGGGCGCCCTTTGTTGGTTGCCATCCGCAGGCTACTATTTGCAGGCCGATCACCGATTGAAGCGATTCATCAAAAGCCCGCCCGGCCCACGGCGGGCTTTTTTGTCGGGGCCTGTTGCAGCCAATCGAGGGCTTCGCCCGCGCCGGTAAAATCAGCGCCTTCGCGCAAACGCTGCGCGCCAGCTTTGAAAGCTCACATGTCCGGCAGCACCCTCGGCACGTTGTTCTGTGTCACAAACTTCGGTGAATCCCATGGCCCGGCGGTAGGCTGTGTGATCGATGGCTGCCCGCCCGGCATGGAACTGTCGGAGGTTGACATCCAGCGCGAACTCGATCGCCGCCGCCCGGGCACCTCGCGCCACGTCACGCAGCGCAATGAGCCCGACGCGGTCGAGATCCTGTCGGGCGTCTATGAAGGCCGCACGACCGGCACGCCGATCGGCCTGCTGATTCGCAACACCGACCAGCGCAGCAAAGACTACGGCAACATCCTGCAGACCTTCCGGCCCGGCCATGCCGATTACACCTACCTTCACAAATACGGGCTGCGTGATCCGCGCGGCGGTGGCCGCTCCTCGGCCCGCCTGACTGCGCCCACCGTGGCTGCAGGCGCGGTGGCGCGCAAATGGCTGCAGCAGCAATACGGCACCACTTTCGTCGGCCACATGACGCAGATCGGTGAGATCGAGGTGCCGTTCGAATCGTTCGAGCACATCCCGAACAACCCGTTCTTTGCGGCCAATGTGACCGACATCGCGCGCATCGAAGACTATATGGATGATTTGCGCCGCGCTGGCGACAGCTGCGGCGCGCGCATCGGCGTGATCGCCCGCCAGGTGCCACCGGGCCTGGGCGAGCCGTTGTATGACAAGCTCGATGCCGACATCGCCTTCGCGATGATGGGGCTCAATGCGGTGAAGGGCGTCGAGATCGGCGCCGGCTTTGCCAGCGTCGCGCAACGCGGCACGACGCATGGCGACGAGCTGACGCCGGAGGGCTTTCGCAGCAACAACGCCGGTGGCGTGCTGGGCGGCATCTCGACCGGGCAGGACATCACGGTGTCGATCGCGATCAAGCCGACCAGCTCGATCCGCAGCCCGCGCGATTCGATCGACCTGCAAGGCCAGCCGGCGGTGGTCGAGACCTTCGGCCGCCACGACCCTTGCGTTGGCATTCGCGCGACGCCCATTGCCGAGGCGCTGCTGGCGCTGGTGCTGATGGACCATGCGCTGCGCCACCGCGCGCAGTGTGGTGACGTCAAGGTCGACTCGCCGCGCATCGCGCCCTGAGATCGCGCTGAGAGGGGCGGCTGCCCTTGAGGCGCGGGCATCGAACCCTGCCGGTGCTGTGCAGCCCTTGCGCCAGTGTGCCAACGCGGTCTTCTGGAACTCGGCAGCTGCCTCGGTGATACTGGTTTGATGCAGATCGCCTCCGAGCGGGAAACAACTCTCCAGCGCCATCGGCTGCGAATGACGCTGATCTCTGTCGGCAACTACCTGTTGACGGCGATCGTCATTGCTTTGTATGCGTGGACGGATGAGGTTCCGTGGCACGTCGCGTGGCAGTTCCTTCTCAGTGGCGTCGCGGTGAGTGGGCTGTTTTCCTTGACGATTTGGCGCGGCTGGAATTTGCGTTTCAGCGATCCGGCCTTGCTGATCCCACAGATCGCCGGCAGCATCATCATCCATCTGGCTTTTCTCGTGCTGGTGCCCAAGTTGTGGATGCTGTTCCTGGTTGCAGTTCTGGTGACCTACAACTTTGCCATGATGAGCTTTAGCCCGCGCCAGTTGACGCTCGCATGGCTTGTGATGAGTGCTGCGTGTGCCGTGGCGCTCATCGCGACGCGCGGGCGCTTCGAGCAGATCGGAACGACGGACTCGTCCATTGCGATCCTGTGGCTCTTCATCTTCTTTTGCTTCCGCCAGCTGACCGACATTGGCGTGCAGTTTCACAAGCTGCGCACGAAGTTGTCCGAGAAGAACCAGCAGCTGTCCGCGTCCTTCGAACGCATCCAGGAACTGGCGAGCCGCGACGACCTGACCGGCGCACTCAATCGCCGCTCGTTGATGCAACTGCTGGCCGATGAGCGGGAACGCTCGCTGCGCACGGCCCAACCCTTTTGCGCGGTGATTCTGGACATTGATGAGTTCAAGCGGGTCAACGATCGTTTTGGCCATCTCATCGGCGATGTCGTCTTGAAGGAGCTGTGCGCGGTCGCCGCCAAGACCATTCGCGAGACCGACCGGTTTGCGCGCTATGGCGGCGAGGAATTCGTGCTTGTGCTGGCGCCGATCACGAGCGGCGATTTCGGACGGGTGGCCGCCGAGCGTCTTCGGCTGGCCGTGCAGGCCCACGATTGGGGGCGCGTTGCGCCAGGGCTGAAGGTGACGATCTCGGCCGGCGTGGCCGAGTTTGTGGCCGGTCAGAGCATCGAGCAGCTGATCGGACGCGCCGACAGTGCGCTCTACACCGCCAAACATGCCGGCAGGAACTGTACGGTCGTGGCGACCTAGGATGGCCCGGCACGCATCAGTTTCGTTAGCACGACGGATCGACCTGCCGCGATGGCGATCCGCCGGGGCGGGGCCGGCCCGTTACGCTGCCGACGTCGGCGCCGTGCGGCTGGCGGCAGCCCCGTTGCAGCGCGGGCGATTCGACCGCGTGCCAGGACAGCATCGCCAGCAGCAGCGTCATCGGCATTGCGCTGGCAAACATGCCGAAGACGCCGAGCGCCGGCCAGATCTGATGGAGCATCACCTGAACCGGAAAGGCATAGATGTAGATGCCGAAGGAATAATCGCCTAATCGGTTGAAGGCGCGAATGGCGCCATCGGGCACGTAAGCCAGGTACAGCGCGCCATAGCTCAACGCAAGTGCCATGGCTGCAGATGAGAATGGCACGCGAAGATGCATCAGGGCCAATCCGAAGGCGAATGCCGACAGCGCAACCGCGCCATTCAGAATGATCCGGGCTCGCCAGCGCCAGGCGCTGGTGCCGGCCAGGAACGAGATGCCCAGCTCCGTCTCGGAGATGCCGGCGAAGGTCAGGCCGGCCAGCAGCATGGCCAGCACGAGGTAGCTGGCCGCATGGCGCAAGATGCCGGTCCAGCCGAGGATGGCCAGCAAGGCATAGCACCGCACCTCGATCGGCAGGGTCCACAGCGAGCCGTTCAGTGCGATGTCATCGAAGACACCGGGTAGCCCCCAGCGCAATTTGTACAGCGTCGCATTGAATACCAGATAGCTCCAGGTGTGGCGATGCTGCAGGTACTGCGTCAGCGGCAAGCGGGTGAAAACCGGGCCATAGACGAACACCAGCAGAAGCAGCATCACGATCAGGCCGGGCAGGATGCGGCGTGCCCGTGCTCCGGCGAAAGAAACCAGTGACGGCCGGCGCTGCTGGCTGGCCGCGACGAGAAAGCCGCTCAAGGCGAAGAAGACCCAGACCGCCATGCTGCCCATTTCCACGCCCAGCCACCGCATCGCCGGTTCGTCGGCATGGCTGCCCTGCGACAGCGGCCAGCAGTGCGACAACAGCACCAGCGACGCCGCACCGGCCCGCAGGACGTTGAGGTTATTGTTTCGGCCCTGTGCCCGTTCGGCCAAAGACCTGTCAGTGCAAGGTGAGTTCATTTGCAGGCCGATGATCGTCGCCGATTGCCGATGCGCCATCCTGAATGAAGAGGACGACAGCACGGCCGCTTGCACGCAGGCTGTGCGCGGGCGCATGCTGAACTTGCGGCGCCTGCCCGCCTGTTCGCGGGCCGATCCTGAATCGATACTGAGGGCTGCCTGTCACCGCGAAAACGGCTACCCATCGCCTCCCGCCACGGTTTGCCACCGTCAATCTGCAGTTCGTCGCATCGCCTGCCAAGGCCGTCACTTTACAAAACTAAACTGCTGCCCATGACGACATCACACCCTCACGACAGCCTCGCCCTCCAGCAAACGGCGAAGGCACAAGAACCCCGGCTGGGCGCACGTCGGCGCCGTTTGGTGACGATCGGGATCGTGGCGCTGCTCGCGGTGGCCGGCGGCAGCTGGGCCGTGGTCACGCGCGCCGGCAGCGGCGCCAAGCCAACGCCGATCGCGAGTGCTGTGCCGGCCGCGAAGCCACTGGAGTTCAGCGCCAGCGAAGTCGTCAAGCCGCTCGTCGCGCCGATGCCGATGGTGATCCAGTTCTCCGGGCCGCTGGTCGCGCCGAGCACGGCGGTGATTCGCGCAAAGGCCGCCGGTACCTTGCTCGGGCTCAAGGTGGGCGAGGGCAGCCGCGTCAAGGCCGGCCAGGTGCTGGGCCAAATCGATCTGGCCGATCTGCAAAGCCGGGCCGCCGAGCGTTCGGCGAGTGTCGAATCGGCGCAGGCCGCATTGACCGAAGCCGAACGGCAGCACCTGGCCAACACCAGCCTGGCCAGCCAGAACTTCATTTCATCGACGGTGCTGCTGTCGTCGCAAGCCAAGCTCGATGCGGCCCGTGCGCAGCTGAAGGCGATGCAGGCACAGCTGTCGACGGTGAACCTCGGCATCCGCGAAGCGGCGCTGGTGGCGCCGATCAGTGGCATTGTCGGCAAGCGCCACGCGCTGCCGGGCGAGAAGGTCAGCGCCGAGCAGCAGCTGCTAACGGTCGTCGACCTATCGACACTGGAGTTGGCCGGTACCGTCGGCACCCATGAAGTCTCACGGCTGCAGGCCGGGCAGCCGGTGCAGGTGACAGTGGAGGGCAGTGCGTCGCCGGTCATCGGCCACATTGATCGCATTGCGCCGGCGGCCGAGGCCGGCACCCGCGCGATCGGCGTCGTCGTCGTGCTCGACAACAAGAAAGAGCTGTTCCGTGGCGGCCAGTATGCGCAGGCCGCGGTGACGCTCAACGACGAAGCCAGCCGCATGAGTTTGCCGGTGGCGTCTGTCGGCCAGGCCTCGGGGCAAGACTTCGTCTGGACGCTGGAAAACAAGGTGCTGGTGCGCCGCATCGTCATCACCGGCCGGCTCGACAAGCTGCATGGCCGGGTCGAGGTGACCAAGGGCCTGGCGCCCGACGCCGTGGTGCTGGCCGCACGCTTCGACAACCTGAAGGAAGGCGCGGCCGCGAAGGTGGTGACACAGAAACTGCCGCCGGCGGCGCTGGAAGGCGTGGCCGAGGGGGCGTCGGCCGAGGTGTCGCCCGCCGCTTCGGCCCCGGTCAAATCCTGATTATCTGATCGGCCGGAGCTTCATACCGATCGCTGCTGCGCTGACCGCGGTTTGCGATCGGCGGCCCAGCGAGTCGACAAGTTGAAGCGTCGATAAGTCGAAGCGTCGAAAAATAAGTCAGTGGGTCAACGAGTGAATCACTCAGTGATCTGGTCCCGTTAGGTTTTTGGCAGCCATCGCCCTCGGGCTGTGGCGGCTTGCAGCCTGCGCATTTCCACGTCCTTTCAACGGGAGCCTCCATGTGGTTCACCCGCGTTTCCATTCAAAACCCTGTCTTTGCCACGATGGTCATGGCTGCGCTGTGCGTGCTGGGCCTGTTCTCTTATGCGCAGCTGCGTGTCGAGCGCTTGCCTGACATCTCGCCGCCGATCGTCTTCGTCGGCGTCAATTACCCCGGCGCTTCGCCGGAGGCGATCGAGACCGAGCTGACGCGGCCGATCGAGCTGGCGCTCAACGGCATTGCCGGCATCAAGATGATCCGCTCGAACAGCACCGAAGGGCGCAGCGAGACGATTGTCGAATTCCGCCTCGAAGCCGACATGGCGCGCGCGGTGCAGGATGTGCGCGACAAGATCTCGGCGGTGCAACCGGGCTTTCCGCGCGACGCGAAGATTCCGATGATCAGCCGCTTCGACAACGAGAACGCGCGGCCGACCGTCGAGCTGACGCTGGTGTCGCCCAGCCGCAGCTCGCGCGAGCTGTCGATGCTGGCCGATCAGGTGGTGCGCAAGCGGCTGGAGCGCGCCGTCGGTGTGGCGCGTGTCGACGTCGGCGGCTTGATGGTGCGGCAGGTGCGCGTCGACCTCGACCCGCAGCGCCTGCGCGCGAATCAGCTGACGCCTTCGGAGGTGGCCACGGCACTGCAGCGCGCCAATGCCGACATGCCAGTCGGCCTGCTGAGCAGCAGCAAGGAAGATGCGATCGTGCGCGTCGAAGGCCGCATGCGCGATGCCAAGGCCTTTGCCGATGTGGTGATCGCCACGCGCAACGGCACGGTGGTGCGGTTGGCCGATCTGGGCGAGTTGGTGGAGCGCGAGCGCGAAGCGACCTCGGTGGCGCGTGTCGATGGCGTGCCGGCAATCTCGTTCAATGTCTACAAGCAGCAAGACGCCAACATCGTTGAAACCGGTGCCGGCATTCGCGACGCCACCGAGGAGCTGCGCAAGACACTGCCGCCCGGCGTCGAGCTGCGGCTGGTCCATGACGAGAGCGTGTGGGTCAAAGACTCGCTCGGCGGCGTGAAGCGCACGCTGATCGAAGGCGCGCTGCTGACCATCGCGATCGTGTTCTTGTTCCTGCACTCATGGCGCAGCACCATCATCACCGGCCTCACGTTGCCGATCTCGGTGATCGCCGCCTTCATCGCGGTCTATGCCTTCGGCTTCACGCTGAACTTCATGACGATGATGGCGCTGAGCCTGTGCATCGGCCTGCTGATCGACGATGCGATCGTCGTGCGCGAAAACATCGTGCGCCATGTGCACATGGGCAAAGACCACGTGACCGCGGCGCGCGAAGGCACCGATGAGATCGGGCTGGCGGTGATGGCGACGACCTTCGCGATCTGCGCGGTGTTCGTGCCGGTGGCTTTCATGAAGGGCATCATCGGCAAGTTCTTCTTCCCGTTCGGCATCACGGTGACGGCCGCGGTGCTGGTGTCGCTGTTCGTCAGCTTCACGCTCGACCCGATGCTGTCCAGCCTCTGGAAAGACCCGCCGACGAACCGCCTGGCCCGCCTGCCGGTGCTGGGCCACCTGATGCGTGGCACCGACCGCATGCTGGACCTGATGCATGTCATCTATGAGCGGCTGCTGCGCTGGGTGTTTTCGGGCCAGCGTTATCGCGTGTTGCTGCCGCCGCTGCCGGCCTATGGCCATCCGTTCGATGCGCAAGGCCGGCGCGACAAGAGCCAGCCGCGCCGCTTCCGCTTTGCGACGCTGACGCACCGTGGTGTCGTGGTGCTGGGCGGCATCGCGAGCTTTGTCATTGCGATCATGCTGGCGCCGCTGGTCGGGAGCGAGTTCGTGCCCGAGACCGATGACAGCTACATCCAGATGAACGTCACGATGCCGGTGGGCACCAGCCTGCAGCGCGGCGATGCGAAGCTGGCGCAAGTCGAAGCGGTGGTGCGCGGCTTCCCCGAAGTGCGGCTGCTGTCGGCCACGCTCGGCGACACCGGCAATGGCTCGCGCAACACCGCAGGCCTGAGCATTCAGCTCGTCGAGCCGCATGAACGCAAGCGCAGCCAGCGCGATATCGAACAGGCGCTGCGCGAAGCCTTGACGCCGATCGCAGGCGTTGAAGTGGCGCTCGGCAATCTGCCGATCTATGTAGCGCTGCTCGGGCCCGACCCGAAGGTGCTGGAAGACGAAGTGCTGCGCCTGCGCGACAAGATCGCAAAGATCAAGGGCATTGCCGATCTCACGACCTCGGTGAAGCCGGGCCTGCCGGCCTATGCGGTGCGTCTCAAGCCCGATGCGGTGCGCGAACTCGGCATGACTTCCAGCCAATTGGCGGCCAGCCTGCGCAGCTTCGTCAATGGTGACGTGGCCACCTACTGGACCGCGCCCGACGGCGAACAGGTGGAGGTCGAGCTGCGTTTGCCGCAAGGCCTGCGCGAGAACGTCTCGCAGCTCGACCAGCTGCCGGTGGCTTATGCCAAAGACGGTACGCCGATCACGCTGTCCAGCGTAGCCGACATCGTGCCGGTCGTGAACCCGGAGATCATCAAGCGCCAGGATCTGCAGCGCCGCCAGGCCATCTACGCCGGCGCACAAGGCCGCCCGAGCGGCGACGTAGGTGCCGATGTGCAGAAGCTTGTCAAAGAGACGCAGTTGCCTCCGGGCTATCGCTTCGATGTCGGCGGCCAGACGCGGGATCAACAAGAAGCCTTTACCGGCGTGCTGTTCGCGCTCGGTGCGGCCGTGCTGTTCATCTACATCGTGCTGGCCTCGCAATTCGGCAGCTTCTTGCAGCCGCTCGCGATCATGGCTTCGCTGCCATTGGCCTTGATCGGCGTGATGCTGGCCTTGCTGATCACCGGCTCGACGCTCAACCTGTTCTCGATGATCGGGCTGGTGATGCTGATGGGGCTGGTGACGAAGAACGCGATCCTGCTGGTCGACTTCGCGAACCATGCGCGCAAGGCGGGCCTGAACACGACCGATGCGTTGCTTCAGGCCGGATTGGTTCGCATGCGACCGATCATGATGACGACCGCGGCGATGGTGTTCGGCATGCTGCCGCTGGCGCTGGCGCTGACCGATGGCGGCGAGATGCAGGCGCCGATGGGCCGCGCCATCATCGGCGGAGTCATCACCTCGACCTTGCTGACCTTGCTGGTGGTGCCGGTGCTGTACTCCTATCTCGTCGGCGACAAGGCGGCCAGCGCCGCGCCCGTCAGCGAGCCCCAGGCCATGCCGATCGTCGGCGCAGATTACGTGGCCAAATAGCGCGGCTCGATGCGAGCATGGGATGGCGCGGCGATAACGCGTTGGGGCCTTTGACGCGCGATACCGCCGTGGCGACTCGGGTACTGCGCAGCGCGTAGCATGCCGTGGTCGCCACCGCTGCTTAGCGCACCTTCACCGATGTTGATCTCGTCTCCAACTGGAATCGAAGCCTCCGTGGTTTTCATGGGCGTCGCGGGCTGTGGCAAATCGAGCGTGGCGCAAGCGGTGACGCAGCGGCTCGGCTGGCCCATGATCGAGGGCGACGATTACCACGCCGAAGCCAGCCGCACCAAGATGCGTGACGGCGTGCCGCTGACCGATGCCGACCGCGAAAGCTGGCTCGATCAGCTCGGCGCTTTGCTGGCGGAGCACGGCCGGCGCGGCGAGGCGGCCGGCCTGACCTGCTCGGCATTGAAGCGCGCTTACCGGGACCGCCTGCGCCAGCACAGCGCGGGTTTGCGCTTCGTCTATCTCGAAATCGACAAGGCGCATTCGCTGCAACGCGTGGCGTCGCGCGCCGGCCATCACCTTTTCCCCGCGAGCCTGGTCGACAGCCAGTTCGCCACGCTGGAATCACCGCAGGGCGAGGTGGGCGTGTTGTGCGTCGATGCGCTGCACGGCATCGAGCCGCTGGCCGACCAAATCATCCGCTGGCTGCGGCCTTGATCGGCCCGCAGGTCGCATCGGAGACACATCTGCCGCGTTGTCGGCTGAAGAATGGCTAATACGGCACAGGGGCCGAAGCCTTGCGCTTCGGCCGACCCCATCAGAAAGATCTGATGTCGCGGGGTGAATTACTTGCCGGTCTCGGCATAAGCCAGACGCGCTGCCACGTGGGCCTTCAGGCGCTCGGCGGCGCCGGGAAGCTTGCGCTTCACGTCGCGCTTGGCGCGGTGCACGTTGTCGCGCAGAACATGCAATCTCGCCCGATTTCGTTGTGCTTGGATGGCCATTCTTTTCTCCGTTTGTGAGGTTGGAGGGTAACTCATGGCCTGCAAGCACGCTGTCAGACGGTTCGAGCAGGCCATTTCCCGGACCCTTGGATAAGGCTGGGCGCGCGCCAAACCGATGCATCTCAAGCCTCTGACACAGTCAACGCAGGCACTTGCGCTGCACAGGCGACGCTACTCGGTTCGCTGCCCCATCGATTCGAGCACCGTGGTGAGCTGGGCGCTCATCGGCAAATCGAGGCGGATGCCCGACGGCAGCTTGCGCAGGAACCAGCGCTTGTATTGGCGCTCGATTTCGCCGTCTTGGGCCAGCTCATGGAAGGCGTCGTTGACGACCTTGGCGAACGGCGGATCGCCTTTGCGGTACATCACGCCATAGGGGTCGTAAGACAGAAAGTCGCCGATCACCTGATAGCCATCGGCGCTGTTGCTGGCGTCTTTGCCGGCCCCCTTCGCGCGTGCATCGGCGATCAACCCGTAGAGCAGCACGTCATCGGTCGCGAAGGCATCGGCCTGGCCTTGCGCGACCAGCGCGAAGGAGTCCGCATGGTCTTTCGATGCGATGACCTCGTAGTCGAGCGTGAACTTCTGCGACAGATCGCGGATCGCCTTCTCATTCGTCGTGCCCGAGGTCACTGCGATGCGCTTGCCGGCGAGGTCGCGGAACGAGGCATAGCGGGCGCCCTTCTTGATCAGCAGCTTGGTGCCGGCCACGAAGATCGTCGGCGAAAACGCGACCTGCTTCTGGCGCTCCAGCGTGTTGCTGGTCGAGCCGCATTCGAGATCGATGTCGCCCTTCAGCACCGCGTCGATGCGGGTGGCCGACGTGACCGGCGTCCATTGGATCTTCAGGCTGCGGTTCACGTGGTCGCTGATGCTGTCGACCAGTGCCTTGCACAACTCGATCGAATAGCCGATCGGCTCGCCGCGTGGCGAGATGAACGAGAACGGGATCGACGATTCGCGGTAGCCGATGTGGATGGTGCCGCTGCGGTGCACCTTCTCTAGCGTGCCGCTGAGCACCGTGGGCGTTTGGGCACGGGCCGCGCCGCCGACCCACAGGGCCGCGGCGCAGAGCAGGGCCGGTAGAACATGGAGGAGCTTCATCGCGCGGCCTCAGGCGTGGGTCGGCAATGGGGACTGTGGCACGGCATCGGAGGCTTTGGCGGTGTCCAGCGTGAGCGCATGGGCCAAGGCGTCCGGCTCCGAGAGCAGCTCGTGTTCCCACTTGGCGACGACGGCGGTGGCGATCGAATTGCCGACCGCATTGGTCGCCGAGCGGCCCATGTCGAGGAAGGTGTCGACGCCCAGAATCAGCAGCAGCCCGGCCTCCGGAATGTTGAACTGGTTCAGCGTGGCGGCAATCACCACCAGCGAGGCGCGCGGCACACCGGCCATGCCTTTGGAGGTCAGCATCAGGATCAGCAACATCGTGACCTGCGTGCTGATCGGCAGCACGATGTCATAGGCCTGCGCAATGAACAAAACCGCGAAGGTGCAATAGATCATCGAGCCGTCGAGATTGAACGAATAACCCATCGGCATCACGAAGGCCGAGATCTTGCGCTTGACACCAAAACGGTCGAGGGCATCCAAGATTTTGGGATAAGCCGCTTCGGAGCTGGCGGTGGCAAAGGACAGCAGGAACGCCTCCTTGATCAGCACCAGCAAGCGGAAGATGCGCGGCCCGAGCGCGAAATAGCCCGCCAGGATCAACAGGCTCCACAGCAAGATCAGCGCGATGTAGAAGTCGCCCATGAACACCGCAAATTTCAGCAGGATGTCCAGCCCGTTGACCGCGACCGTGGCCGCCATCGCGCCGAACACCGCCAGCGGCGCCAGCTTCATCACATAGCCGGTGATCTTCAGCATCACATGCGAGAGCTCGTCGATCAAGCTGACCAGCGTCTTGGCCTTGTCGCCCAGCGCGGCCAGCGCGACGCCGAAAAACATCGAGAACACGACGATCTGCAGGATCTCGTTGTTGGCCATGGCTTCAGCGAACGACTTTGGCACCAGATGGGTGACGAAATCCTTCAGCGTGAACTTGGAGGTCGCGAGATTGGCCGATGCGCCGATGTCGGGCAGCGGCAGGCCGATGTTGTGGCCCGGCTGAAGCAGGTTGGCCAGGATCAGCCCGAGCACCAACGAGACCAGCGACGCGGTGATGAACCAGGCCATCGCCTTGCCGAACACCCGGCCGACCGACGAGGCGTCGCCCATGTGCGCAATGCCGACCACCAGCGTCGAGAACACGAGCGGCCCGATCAGCATCTTGATGAGGCGCAGAAAGACATCGGAGACGATCGACACATAGCCTGCGGCCTGCGCAGCGCCGGCCTTGTCAGGAAAGCCTTTGAAGATCATGTACCCGATGAGGATGCCGAACACCATGGCAATCAGGATCAAGGCGGCTTGCGGTAGTTTTTTCATCGTTGTTCTCACCGGGGGTTGGGTTCAGATGCGGGAAAGGATTAGCAAAAACAGGGCCGCCGGGCTTTTGTCTGGAAGCTGCGGCCTGCCTGCCGCGGGGGATCGATCTGGGTCGATCTCGAATCTTTTCTATTCTCTCCAACTTGTGACACGGTCAATTGTCGCGGCTTGCCCTGGTTTGGATCGGGCGCAGGGCCTTCGGCGCGAGATGCACGAATCGCGGGGATGGCCTGTCATGAAATGAAGGCTTGTGGCCGTGGGCGCGATACTTCGTGTTCACCGGACTTTCCTGGCCTTCAACGCGTGAAGAACTGCACCGACCTCCGCTTCGACGAACACCGGTTCTTTGGCTTCTTTGGTTTCTGGGCGACGCGCCTGATGATGGCTTTGTCCGTGCTGTTTGCATGGGCGGGAACGGGCTCAGCGCGGGCGGCCGATGGGTTTCTGGACCCCGATCAGGCGTTCCGTATTTCAGCGCAGGCACTCGATGATCGCCGCGTGGCGTTTCGCTTCGACATCGCACCGGGCTATTACCTCTATCGCGAACAATTCAAGGTGGTGGCGGCGCCGGCGACGGTGGCTTTGGGCGCACTGGAGTTGCCGCAGGGCCAGCGCAAATTCGAAGAGGCGTTTCAGAAGGAGGTCGAATACTTTCGTGGCGTGGTCACCTTGGTCGTGCCGCTGAAAGCAGCGTTGCGCGAGCCGGTGCAATTGACGGTCACCCATCAGGGCTGTGCCGACAAGGGGATTTGTTATCCGCCTTCGCAGCATGCGTTCCAGATCACGCCAGGGCAGGCCGGTGCGGCACTGCGGGTCAGTTCGGTGGATGAGCCCCGCACGTTATCGCCCAGCCCGAGCGTGTTTGGAAGCTTCGGTGCATCGCCTGCCAGCCGCGCAGTGCCATCGGTTTTCGAGCCGTCGGCTTCGGCGCCGGATGGTCAACGCACTGCGGGAGGCACCGCATCGCCCGATGCGCCTGCGCATGAACGCGCCACAGGCAACGGTGCCGATGGTGCCGGTGGTGCCGGTGGTGCCGCCGATGTCTCAGCGGCTGGCGTGCCATCGAGCGAACCCGGCCGCATCTCGCAAGCCTTGCATTCGGGCAACCTGTTGGCGGTGATCGGCCTGTTCTTGCTGCTGGGCATCGGCTTGTCGTTCACGCCCTGCGTGTTGCCGATGATGCCGATCCTGTCGTCGATCATCGTCGGGCAGGGCGGGCCGGTGTCGCGAGCACGTGGCTTTGCATTGGCTCTTGCGTACTCGCTTGGCATGGCGCTGGTGTATACCGCGCTCGGCGTGGCTTCGGCGCTGGCCGGCGAAGGCCTGGGGGCAGCGCTGCAAAACGCCTGGGTGCTCGGGGCCTTCTCGGTGCTGCTGGCGCTGCTGTCCTTGTCGATGTTCGGGGCCTATGAGCTGCAGGTGCCGCAGGCGCTTCAGTCGCGTTTGACGCGGGCCTCGCAAGGCTTGCAGGGAGGGCGTTATGTCGGCGTCTTCCTGATGGGCGGCTTATCGGCCTTGATCGTCGGGCCGTGCGTCGCGGCGCCTCTGGCCGGTGCGCTGGTCTACATCAGCCAGACGCGTGACGCGCTGCTGGGCGGCACCGCGCTGTTCTCGTTGGCGGCGGGCATGAGCCTGCCTTTGCTGTTGATCGGCGTGTCGGCCGGCGCCTTGCTGCCACGCGCCGGTGCTTGGATGGCGCAGGTCAAGCATGGCTTTGGCTTGCTGCTGCTGATGGTCGCGCTGTGGATGGTGTCGCCGGTACTACCGATCAGTGTGCTGATGCTGCTGACGGCCGTGTGGCTGCTGGTGGGCGCGGTGTTCCTCGGCGCCTTCGAACGCCTGCCGTCACCAGCATCGGCCGGGCGCGTCTTCGCCAAAGGGCTCGGGCTGGCGCTGGCGATGCTTGCGGCACTGCAGCTGGTGGGCGCGGCCTCGGGCGGGCGCGAATGGCTGCAGCCACTGGCGTCATTGCGCATCGGTTCGGTGGCGGCGGGTGCGGCGGCACGAGCGCCGCTTCAGTTCCAGCCGATTGCCAACCTGGCCGAGCTGGAGGCAGCGGTA
>CAHJWV010000448.1 GCA_903643055.1 Burkholderiales bacterium
TGATGCCGAAGTCGCCGTTCGGGTGATGCGGCGCATTCGGCACCAGCCACAAATGCGCCAGCGCTTGACTCGCCCACAAAGGCGCCGCCTGCTCCGACTGAAAGCGAAACCCCGGCAAGAACACATCGCCGGAAACGACCCAGAACGGCTCGTCGCCATCGAGCGCGAAGAGCGGCAAAGCCTTGGCGATGCCGCCCGCGGTTTCCAGCGCGCCGCCATGGTCGCGGCCTTCCATCGAATAGCGAATCGTCAAACTAAAACGCCGCCCGTCACCCACCGCGTCGACGATGCGTTCTTCCAGCCAGGCCGTGTTGATCACGACCTCGCGCACGCCATCGCGCGCCAAGGCTTCCAGGTGCCATTCGATCAGCGGCTTGCCTCGCACGATCAACAAGGGCTTCGGCGTGTGGTCGGTCAGAGGCCGCATGCGTTCGCCGCGGCCGGCGGCCAGGATCATCGCTTTCAAGGGCTTCATGGCGCGCGGCCTCGTTCGATCGCATGGTGCTCGACTTGTGCGGGCACGAAAGCCGCGATCAGCTGATTCAGCAACGCATGGGCTTTGGCACTGTTGTCAGCGCCGAAATTGCAGACATACACATCGAGCGTCACGCAGCCCAGCTCCGGCCAGGTGTGCACGGCCAGATGAGATTCGGCTAGCAGCACGATGCCGGTCACGCCGCCGGCCGCCGGAAAGCGATGGAACAGCTCGCCGACTGCAAGCAATCCCGAGGCCGCAACGGCACTCGCGCACAGCCCGCGCAACGCATCGGGATCGGTCATCGTGAGCGTGGATGCAACGCATCCGCGCAAATCGGCAGTGAGGTGCAAGCCATGCATCAGCGGGATTATCAAGGGCCCGTAAAATGCGCGGTTTTCCTCTGATGCCTGCCGCCATGACTGCCATCGTTTCCTCCACTCACCTGATGGCAAATGCCATTCGCGCCCTGGCGATGGATGCTGTCCAGCAAGCCAATTCCGGCCACCCTGGCGCGCCGATGGGCATGGCCGATATGGCCGTCGCGCTATGGAAGCGCCATCTGCGCCACAACCCCAGCAACCCGCACTGGGCCAACCGCGACCGCTTCGTGCTGTCGAACGGCCACAGCTCGATGCTGATCTACGCCGTGCTGCACTTGACCGGCTACGACCTGCCGATGAGCGAGCTGCGCAACTTCCGCCAGATGCACAGCAAGACACCGGGCCACCCGGAAGTCGGCATCACCCCTGGCGTCGAAACCACCACCGGCCCGCTTGGCCAAGGCTTCAGCAATGCCGTCGGCTTCGCGCTGGCGGAGAAGCAGCTGTCCAAGGAATTCAACCGCGACGGCCACCCGATCATCGACCACCACACCTACGTGTTCCTGGGCGACGGTTGCCTGATGGAAGGCATCAGCCATGAGGCGGCGGCCCTGGCCGGCGCCTGGAAGCTGAACAAGCTGATCGCGCTCTATGACGACAACGGCATCTCGATCGACGGCAAGGTGGCACCCTGGTTCATCGACGACACGCCGAAGCGTTTCGAAGCCTATGGCTGGAACGTGATTGCCGCCGTCGACGGCCATGATGTCGACGCGATCGACGCGGCCATTGCCAGCGCGCGCCAGTCCGACAAGCCGACGATCATCTGCTGCAAGACCACGATCGGCAAAGGCTCGCCGAACCGTGGCGGCACCTCGAAAGCCCACGGCGAGGCGCTCGGCGCCGATGAGATCAAGCTGACCCGTGAAGCGCTGACCTGGAGCCACGAGCCCTTCGTGATTCCCGAAGAAGCCTATGAGCAATGGGATGCGCGCGCCAATGGCCTGGCCGCCGAGACGGCCTGGGTCGATGCCTTCGAGGCCTACTCGAAAGCGCACCCGGAACTCGCCGTCGAGCTGGCCCGCCGCCTCGATAACGAACTGCCCAAGGGCTGGTCGCAAATTGCGGTCGACACCGCCGTGGCCGCCCAAACCAAAGCCGAGACCGTGGCAAGCCGCAAGGCCAGCCAGATCGCCCTCGAATCGTTCACGAAGGCCCTGCCCGAATTGCTGGGTGGCAGCGCCGACCTGACCGGCTCGAACCTGACCAACACCAGCAGCACGCCAGCCTTCCGCCTGGAGGCGGATGGCGCCTCGAACGGCGGCCGCCACATCAACTACGGCGTGCGCGAGTTCGGCATGGCCGGCATCATGAACGGCGTTGCGCTTCATGGCGGCTTCATTCCTTACGGCGGCACGTTCCTGACCTTCAGCGACTACAGCCGCAACGCCATCCGCATGGCCGCGCTGATGAAGCTGCGCGTGATTCATGTGTTCACCCACGACAGCATCGGCCTCGGCGAAGACGGCCCGACACACCAGTCGATCGAGCATGCGGCTTCGCTGCGCCTGATTCCCGGCCTCGATGTCTGGCGCCCTGCCGATACCGCCGAGACCGCCGTGGCTTGGGCTTGCGCAATCGAAAACAAGCATCGCCCGAGCGCGCTGTTGCTGTCACGCCAGAACCTGCCGTATGCGCCGAAGAGCACGCTGGGCGACATCTCCAAAGGCGCTTATGTGTTGGCCGAACCCACCGAGGTCGGCCTGAAGAAAAAGGCGCAAGCGGTGATCATCGCCACTGGCTCCGAAGTGCAATTGGCGCTGCATGCCCAACAGCTGCTGGCCAAGCCCGAAAACGGCGGCATTGCCGTGCGCGTGGTCAGCATGCCCAGCAACTCGGTCTTTGACCGCCAGAACGCGGCCTACAAGTTGAGCGTGCTGCCGCAAGGCCTACCGCGCATCGCGGTCGAAATGGGCGTGACCGATGGCTGGTGGAAATATGGCTGCGCCGCAGTCGTCGGCATCGACACCTATGGCGAATCGGCCCCGGCGCCGGTGTTGTTCAAGCACTTCGGCTTCACGGCAGAGAACGTGGTCGATACGGTGAAAGTGGTGTTGGGCAAGGGCTGATGCTGAATCGATGCAAAAGGACATGATCCAGGGGAACCGCGCCGCGAGTCGGCGCCCTTCTGATCAGCCTGCGAAATCCTGAATTCAACTGGAGAGAAACGATGACTATCAAGATCGGTATCAACGGCTTCGGCCGCATCGGGCGCATGGTGTTCCGTGCTGCGGTTCAGAACTTCAGCGACATCGAAATCGTTGGCATCAACGATCTGCTGGAGCCGGACTACCTGGCATACATGCTGCAGTACGACTCGGTGCACGGCCGCTTCAAGGGCGAGGTCTCGGTCGATGGCCACACCTTGATCGTCAATGGCAAGAAGATCCGCCTGACCGCGCTGAAAGATCCGGCCGAGCTGAAGTGGGGCGAGATTGGCGCCGACATCATCGTCGAATCGACCGGCATCTTCCTGACCAAGGAAACCGCCGAGAAGCACCTCGCTGCGGGCGCGAAGAAGGTTGTGCTGTCCGCTCCGTCGAAAGACGACACGCCGATGTTCGTCTACGGCGTCAATGACAAGACCTACGCCGGCCAAGCCATCATCTCCAACGCCTCGTGCACGACCAACTGTCTGGCGCCGCTCGCCAAGGTCGTGAACGACAAGTGGGGCATCAAGCGCGGCCTGATGACCACCGTGCACGCCACCACCGCAACGCAAAAAACCGTCGACGGCCCGAGCAACAAAGACTGGCGCGGCGGCCGCGGCATCCTGGAAAACATCATTCCTTCGAGCACCGGCGCAGCCAAGGCCGTGGGCGTGGTGATCCCGGAGCTGAACAAGAAGCTCACCGGCATGTCGTTCCGCGTGCCCACCTCTGACGTGTCGGTCGTCGACCTGACCGTCGAGCTGAACAAGGAAGCCAGCTACAAGGAAATCTGTGCTGAGTTCAAGGCGCAATCCGAAGGCTCACTGAAGGGCGTGCTCGGCTACACCGAAGACAAGGTCGTCGCGACCGACTTCCGCGGTGATGCACGCACGTCGATCTTCGATGCCGATGCTGGCATCGCGCTCGACGGCACCTTCGTGAAGCTCGTCGCCTGGTACGACAACGAATGGGGCTATTCGAACAAGGTGCTCGAGATGGTCCGCGTCATTGCCAAGTAAGGCGCGACGTAAAGAAATTCGGGCCGCAGGCTCGTGACGATAAAGTGCCGCAATCGCGGCACTTTGCTTTTTTGGGGCCTTGCTGTGGTGGCCTGCTGCGTAACCTCTGGTAAGGCTCGCCTGGCAGTGTTGAATCGCGCCAGCGGGCCGCCCACCGTCGTTCCATGGCATCGCATACTCCGGTCATGAGAAAATCACCTGTCCTGCAAATCTGTGCGCTGCTGCTGGCCACGGCCGCCTTGGCCGCTTGTGCCCAATCAACCTCATCACCGGCCGCCAGCGCACCTGAAGCCGCGCCTGCCAAGCCGACCAAGTTCGTCAAGCGCGTATCGATCCTGACCGTCGCTGAATGGAATGATCCGGCCGTGTTCTCCGCCCGAGCGTCGCAGATCGCCGGCTTGCCGGTTCGCGACCCCAGCATGTCGTCGCCCCACTTTTTTTCGATGACCCTGATCTGCGCCGATGAACCCGCTTGCGACGCAGGCATTCAGCGCCTGACCGACGCGAAGAGCGAAGTGACCGAGGTTCGCCTGGACCTCCGGATGACCATTCCGCGCCCGTTCCGCCCGTCTGCCTCGTCGGTTGTTCAATGAGTGCTGAAAGGCGCCAAAGGATTCTCATGAAGCTCTTGCCTGGTTGTCTTGCATCGGCTTTGCCGATTGCGGCCACGTTCCTCAGTTGTGCTGCCTGGAGTGGCGCTGCCCATGCCACCACCACGGTCACACCGACAGCCCGCGTGATCGTCAAATACAAGACGGCATCGCCCTTGATGGCGCAAGCCTTGTCGGTGGGCGGCAGCACAGCCTCACCCCAAGGACCGCAACACGCCAAGGCCCTGTCCGCGCGTGTGGCCTTGACCCTCAGCGACGGTGTCACGATCGATTCGCGCACGCAAGTACTGAAGGCCACGGGCATCACCTCCGAAGCCTTGGTGGCCAAGCTGAACAGCCAAAGCGACGTCGAATACGCCACCATCGATCAGCGACGTTATGCATTGGGCGCACCCAACGACCCGCTTTATGCATCCGGCCAGAAAACGGCGACACCTGCCGTGGGCCAGTGGTATCTGCGTGAACCGACCACCGCCTTGCCCGCGAGCATCAATGCAGAAAATGCCTGGCTGCGCACCACCGGCCAGGGCGTGGTGGTGGCAGTGCTCGACAGCGGCGCGCGCTTCGATCATCCAGATCTCGCGACCAAGCTCTATGCAGGCTATGACTTTGTCGCTGTGTTGAAAACAGCCAATGACGGCAACGGCGACGATGCCGATGCTTCTGACCCAGGCGACTGGGTTACCAGGGCCGAAGTCGATTCGGGCGACGATGCTTTCAAAGACTGTGTGATTGAAGACAGCAACTGGCATGGTAGCCAGACCGCCAGCCTCATCGCTGCAGCCGCCAACAACGGCGTTGGCATGGCCGGTGTCGGCGCCGATGCAATGGTGTTGCCGGTGCGTGTTCTGGGCAAATGCGGCGGCTACGACTCCGACATCGTTCGAGGTTTGCGCTGGGCTGCGGGCTTGAGCCTTGGCGACAAGACACCCGTCAATACCCACCCGGCCAAAGTGATCAGCATGAGCCTGGGCTCTGCGGGCGATTGCAACCCCTTGTATGCAGCCGCCTTCAACGAAGTCACTGTCAAAGGTGCGGTCGTCATCGCTGCCGCAGGCAATGACAGCTCAGCCGTCAACACGCCGGCCAATTGCCCAGGCGTGATCTCCGTCGCGGGCCTGACCCATGCCGGCCTCAAGGCAGACTATTCAAGCCTGGGTGCTGGAGTGACCATCGCGGCGCCATCGGGCGATTGCGGTGGCTCCACCGGTTGCCTCTATCCGATCCTCGCGGCAACCAACAGTGGCATCACGACACCGCAGACCAACACGTATTCCAACGGCGTGGATTTCTCAACGGGGACAAGCTTTGCCGTGCCGCTGGTGGCGGGCGCAGCCGCACTGATGTTCTCAGCCAACCCCAATCTCACGCCTGCAGTCTTGATCGACAAGCTGAAGAGCAGTGCTCGGAAATTTCCGACCAGCAGCGGCATATCGGCTGTCTCGGCTTGCCCTTCGTCGACCGGGTCCACCACAGTCGCCAGCGAGTGCGCCTGCACCACCTCGACTTGCGGTGCCGGGATGCTGGATGTCAACCAAGCCGTTGCAGCCGTGGCCACAAGCGCACCGGGGGTGATTCCGGTGATTTCATTTGACGCCAGCAAGGCACGCGCAAATTCCACCCTCAAGCTTGATTCAGTCCTCACGACGCTGCCTTCCGGGCTGACCGCCACCTCTTATCAGTGGGCGGTCGTCAGTGGCAATGCGACGATTTCCACCGCCAACAACGCAGAGACGGCGACCCTGTCAACCGGAACAGCCGGCACCGTGGTGGTCAGCCTGACGCTCACCGACAACCAAGGCAAAGTGACGACGCGGCAGACCTCCATCGCTGTCAAAAGCAACCTGACCAGCATTTCACCTGGCGGTGCGAGTTCGCCGTCCAACAGCGCCGCGGAAGAAGACTCCGGCGGTGGTGCTTTGGGCGCGTATGGGCTGGTCGCTCTCGCTCTGGCCGGGTTGACCCTGGGCCTGCAGAGGAACCTCCGGCCGCAGCGGGTGTCTACCCCGTCTCGGCAGAAGGATTGATTCGACACAAGCCCGGCGGGCATGCAAGATGTCTTCCGCCATGGATGGTTGAAGGAGAGTCACATGCCTGCAATATCTGCCCTGATGGGTCGCGCCCTGGTCGCAGCCGCGTGGAGTTTGGGAGCTGCAGGGGTTGCGATGGCAACACCGCCCCAGGTTCATCCACTGTCGACGCGGATGGCTACGGCCCCGGTCAATGGGTTGATCGTCAAACTGAAAAATGCGTCCGCGCACGAGCGAATGAGCGCGCTCGATGCAGGCAATCTCCGCGCGGGCGAAACACGGCGGCTGCAGAAGGTGTTGACTGCTGCACGCATGACGGAAGTCCGCGTCAAGCCGTCAGGGCGCGATGCCCAGCATTTCGACTTTGGCCACCGCTTGTCGCTTGCAGAAGCAGAAGCCAAGGCGGTGCAATTGCGAGCTCAACCCGATGTCGAATGGGTTGAACTGAACCGCCGTGAGCAACTGCTGCAGTCCAGCAGCAACATCCCGAACGACTCGCTTTATGCGTATGCGTCGCCCAACGACACCGGCCAATGGTGGCTGCATCCGGACGGCGGAGCGCTGGGCGTCTTGCCGGAGAGCTGGGGGGTCCCCGATGTGCAGACGGCGTGGTTGACACAGAAAGGCTCGTCGGCCGCGATCGTCGCAGTGCTGGATACGGGCATCACGAACCATACCGAGTTGAGTGGCCGCAGCCTGCCAGGCTATGACTTTGTTTCCGATAGTGCGTATTCGAACGATGGCGACGGCCGGGACTTCAATCCTGCCGATCCGGGCGACTGGGTCTCTGCCAGTGATCAAGCCAACAGTGCATTCACGGACTGCGACCAGCAAGACAGCTCGTGGCACGGAACCATCATCAGCGGCATCGTTGCAGCCTCGACCAACAACGTAGCAGGTGTCGCCGGCGTCAACTGGAATGGACGCGTGCTGCCGGTTCGTGTTGCCGGAAAGTGCGGCGCGGAAGTGCTGGACATCATCGACGGCATGCGCTGGGCAGCAGGGTTAGCAGTGACTGGCGCGCCGACGAATCCTTATCCGGCGCGCATCATCAACATCAGCTTCGGTGGCGATGCGGAATGTGGCCGTGCCTATCAAGACACGATCGATGAAGTGACCGGCAAAGGTGTTGTGGTTGTCGCCGCCGCCGGCAATGCGTCGGGCGCGCTGACCCGCCCGGCCAATTGTCAGAGGGTCGTCGCCGTGGCCGCACTGGCCCGCAATGGTTTGAAAGCCGGCTACTCAAGCTTTGGGTCTCAGGTGGTCATATCGACCGTCGGCGGAAACCCGGCCGGCTCCGGAGGCTTCGATCCTTATGCTGACGACGGCTTGTTGACGATCGCCAACGCTGGCCTGACCGCTCCTGGCGCCCAGTCATACAAAAACGTCTTTGGAACAAGCTTTGCCACGCC
>CAHJWV010000449.1 GCA_903643055.1 Burkholderiales bacterium
TGCGTTATGCGACCACCAATCTGATTACGCTGGGCGCAGGAGCGCGGGTCACCAAAGGCAACTATCCCCAAGCGCTGATCGGCGATCAGCCAGATTCGGTCTCACGCAAAGATGAAACCGACCGCCGTGACTTCGACCTGACTCTCAGCTGGATTCCCAGCGGGCTCAGCAACATAACCGCCCGCATCAGCGCCACAAAAGAAGAGCACTCTCAGCCCAGCTTCGCCGATGTCTCCGGCCTGACCGGGCAAATCGGCTGGATCTATCAGCCCACCGGCAAGCTCACTTTCAATACATCGTTGTCTCGCGACACCGGAACCGAAACGACCTTCATGTCGTTCACCGGCGAAGGCTCGCCGTCGGCCGTTGACAACAATCGCCTGACCAATTCGGCAGCGCTGGGTGTCACCTACGACCTTACTGCCAAAATACGCGTCACCGCGGGGGGAAGGTACAGCAAGACTTCATCGGAAAACACCACGACCGAGGTTGATGACTCCGCCCGAGGCGCGTCGCTGGGAGTTCGCTGGATTCCCACACGCAGCCTGAGCTTGGGCTGCAACGCCGCCCTCGACAAGCGCACGTCGACGTCGATCACCGCCGGATCTGCCTACACCACCAACACTGCGGGCTGCTCCGCACAGCTGACACTGAGATGACTCAACCCACGATTCTGTTGACCGGCGCCACCGGCTATATCGCATCCCACACCTGGCTGGCCTTGCTCAGCGCAGGCTTCAAGGTGGTGGGCCTCGACAACTTCTACAACAGCTCGCCCGAAGTTCTGAAGCGCCTGTCCGCGCTCAGCGGGCAAGAACCGCAGTTCGAGCGCGGCGATGTCTGCAGCGCCGCGGCACTCGAGGCGCTGTTCAGCCGCCAGCGAATCGACGCCGTGGTGCATTTCGCCGCCTTCAAGGCCGTTGGCGAAAGCACGCAAAAGCCCTTGGCCTATTACGCCAACAACGTCGGTGGCTTGCTGAACCTGTGCCAAGCCATGGAACGGCATGCCTGCAAAGCCTTGGTTTTCAGCTCCAGCGCCACAGTCTATGGAAGCCCCGAGCAATTGCCGATCCGCGAAGACTCGCCGCTGTCGGCCACCAGCCCTTACGGCAGCACCAAGCTGGTCAGCGAAAACATCCTGCGCGACATCGAGCGGGCCGATCCGTCATGGGCCATCGGCCTGCTTCGCTACTTCAACCCGGTTGGCGCCCATGAAAGCGGATTGATTGGGGAAGATCCGCGCGGCATTCCCAACAACCTGATGCCTTATGTGACGCAGGTGGCTGTTGGCAAACGGGCGCGCCTGCAAGTCTTCGGCAGCGACTACAACACGCCGGACGGCACCGGTGTTCGCGACTACATCCACGTGCTTGATCTGGCAGACGGGCACGTCGCTGCACTTCGCCATTTGCTGGACAGCAAGCGCTCCATCACGGTGAATCTCGGCACAGGGCGAGGTTACAGCGTGCTCGAGTTGGTGCGCGCCTTTGAGAAGGCCAGCAGCAGGGTAATCCCCTACGATTTGGTCGCCCGAAGGCCTGGCGACATTGACGCTTGTTATGCTGACTCCAGCTTGGCGAGAGACCAGCTTGGTTGGCACGCGCGTCGCGATCTCGATGCCATGTGCGTCGACAGTTGGCGCTGGCAAAGCATGAATCCTGCTGGGTTCGCCGAAACCCCTTCTTCCACTTCATCCTAATCTGGGCGTCAATTCCATGTCGAAACTGCAGGTACAACCAGTCATCATCGCCGGTGGCAGCGGAACGCGGCTCTGGCCGCTGTCTCGGGCTCAGTATCCGAAGCAATTCCTGGTTTTGCATGGAAACACCAGCCTGTTCCAGCAAGCGGTGACACGCCTGTCCTCGCTTGGAACGGCTGACACCACGATTGCTGCGCCGACTGTGGTCGGTAATGACGATCATCGTTTCCTGGTACTGGACCAACTGCGCGAGTTGAAGCTGTCGCCATCGGCCCTGCTGCTGGAACCCACCGGCCGCAACACCGCGCCGGCGGTCACCTTGGCGGCGCTGCATGCCATCGAAAATGGCAATGACCCGATTCTCGTCGTCACGCCAGCCGACCAGACAGTGACCAACGAAGCCGCGTTCACGGCCGCGGTCCAACAAGCCATTCTGGTTGCCGCGGAAGGTGCGATCGTGATCCTCGGCATCACGCCGGACCGGCCTGAAACCGGCTTCGGCTATATACGCACTTCAGCCGGCGATGAACGCTCCCTGAAGGTTTCCGAGTTTGTTGAAAAACCCAATCTGGCCACAGCCGAACGCTATCTGACCGAAGGTGGCTATTACTGGAACAGCGGCATGTTCGTCATGCGCGCCTCCGTCTGGCTGAAAGCCCTCGAAACCTTCAGGCCAGACATTGCAGCCGCCACACAAAGCGCATGGGCAGTCAAAGCCATTGACGCGAGCTTTGTTCGCCCTGGCAAAGCCGAATTCAGCGCGATACCGAGCGAATCCGTCGACTACGCGGTGATGGAGAAATGCCCTCGCGAACCGGCTTTCAGCATTCGCATGGTGCCGCTGAATGCGGGTTGGTCCGACCTGGGCGCGTGGGATGCCGTGTGGCAAGTCAGCAGCAAAGACAGTTCGGGCAACGCCAGCGTTGGCGACGCCTTGATACGAGACAGTTCCGATACGCTCGTCCATGCAACGAGCCGCTTGGTGAGTGTTGTCGGCATGAGCAATGTCGTAGTGGTAGAAACGCCCGACGCGGTCTTCGTGACCGACCGCAGCCGCAGCCAGGAGGTCAAGCAAATCGTCGGGCAATTGCAAGAGTCCGGCCGCACCGAGCAAACCTTGCATCGCCTGGTTCATCGCCCCTGGGGTTGGTATGACAGCATCGACTCGGGCTCGCGCTTCCAAGTCAAGCGGATCATGGTGAAACCGGGCGCATCACTGAGCCTTCAAAAACACCACCACCGCGCTGAGCACTGGATCGTGGTCAGCGGCACGGCTGAAGTCACCAACGGCGATCAGATCATCTTGTTGAGCGAGAACCAAAGCACCTATATCCCCTTGGGGCAGGTGCATCGCTTGGCCAATCCGGGCAAGGTGCCCCTCGAAATCATCGAAGTGCAATCCGGCAGCTATCTGGGCGAAGACGACATCGTTCGTTTCGAAGACACCTACGGGCGCGTCAAATAGCCCGTGCTGCCAGAAGCCTGAACCGATAAAAACAGACGGAGGAGAACAATATGCAGACGGTGGCAGTGATTGGATTGGGATATGTGGGCTTGCCATTGGTGGTGGAGTTCGGCAAGCACACCCGCACCATTGGATTCGACATCGTCGAAGACAAGGTCGCCAAATGCCGATCCGGCATCGATCCGTCACGCGAGATCCCCGATGAAGACATGCGCGCAGCGACGCATGCCGAATACACGAGTGACCCCAAGCTGCTCGGCGAAGCCGACTTCATCCTCATCGCGGTTCCGACTCCGGTCGATAACGCTCACATTCCCGACTTCAATCCGTTAATCGGGGCCAGCAAAAGCATCGGCCCCTACCTGAAGAATGGGGCCACGGTGATCTATGAGTCGACCGTATACCCCGGCGCCACTGAGGAAGTGTGCATCCCGGTGCTGGAGAGCACATCAGGTTTGCAATGGAAGCGCGATTTCTTCGTCGGCTACAGCCCCGAACGAATCAACCCTGGCGACCGCGAACACATGCTGACCAACGTGGTCAAGGTCGTGTCGGGTGACACGCCCGCCACGCTTGAAAAAGTGGCCAAGTTGTACGAGTTGATCGTCAAGCCCGGGGTCTATCGCTGCAGCAGCATCAAAGCGGCCGAAGCATGCAAGGTGATCGAAAACACCCAACGTGATCTGAACATTGCGTTGATGAATGAACTCGCGATCATCTTCGAGAAGATTGGCATCGACACCAACGAAGTGCTCGAAGCAGCGGGTACCAAATGGAATTTCCTGAAGTTCAAGCCGGGCTTGGTGGGTGGCCATTGCATTGGCGTGGATCCGTATTACCTGACACATAAGGCC
>CAHJWV010000450.1 GCA_903643055.1 Burkholderiales bacterium
GTGGCTGGCGGCGCGGGCGTGTTGGGATCGGCGCTGATGGAGCAGCTGCTGGCCGGGCATGGCTTTGCCCAGGTCAGCGTGCTGGTCACGCAGCCGGTGCAACCCGCCTTGCATGGCTTGGTGCCGGTGCTTTGGGGTGACGCGGCCGCGCCGATGCACGCGGCCGAAGAAACCGCGCTGATCGTGTTCGACCGCGAACGCCACGCCAATGGGCGGGAAGACGTTTTCTTTCGGCCTGACCCGATGGAGGTGCTGAGCCTCGCCCGTGATCTGCATGCGCGCGGCGTGCGGCATCTGCTGGTGGTGATGCCCTATACCTTGGGCGGCCTGCCGGATGCGCTGCGCGCAGGCCTGGCCAATCTCGATGAGCATGCGTTGACCGAACTCGGCTTCGAGCACCTGTTGATCCTGCGCACCGCCCAAGCGCCGCGGCGCGAGCGGCTGCCTCATCCATTGCAGCGGCTTGCGCATTGGATGCTCTCGCAGCTGCAGTTCATGGTGCCGCAGCGCGATCTGCCGGTGCGCGCGCAGAAGGTGGCCGAGCTGGCTGCGCAGCTTGCGCGGCAGTTGCCGCAATCGCCGCCGGGCGCGCGCATCGTGCCGCCCGAGGTGGTGTGGCAGGCCTCGCAAACGCGTGATGTCGCGGGCCTGGCCGAAGCGTGGCTCACTGGCCAAGCGCTGCACGAGACGCCGCCACCGCCATTGCGGATGTGAAGGCCTGCGGCGGCGGCGTCCAATGGCTGGCCGTCGTGCGCCAGGCCGCGCGGCGGCCCATCGGCGCAGGCCGCAGCTGATCGGCCACCCAGCGGACGCGCGCGTTGTTCGCTTGACCATCGCGTGACATCTGCGCGAGTTCACGGTCGGGGTTGTGCAACAGCGTCGCCAACCACACGGCTTCCATCGGCGTCAACTCGGCCGGTGCCTTGTGCAGGAAATGGCGCGAGGCCGCTGCAGCGCCACAGCGCCCATCACCCCACGGCGCGATCGACAGATAAAGGTTCAGCAGCCGCGCCTTGCCCAAGGTCCGGTCCAGCTCCACCGCATACAGCAGCTCACGCAGCTTGCGGCCCGGCGTGCGGGCGTCGCCGGTGTAGAGCAGCTTGGCGAGCTGTTGCGGCAAGGTGCTGCCGCCATGCAATGCGCCCGCATCGCTCGCGGCGCTGCTGTTCATCGCCCAGGCGCTGGCGATCTCGGTCAGGTCGAAGCCGCTGTGCTCGTAAAAGCGCTGGTCTTCGGCGGCGATCACGGCCCGTGGCAGCCAGATGCCGAAGGGAAGCTCGGCATGCGATGCATCGACAACAGGGTCTGCGCCTGCCGAATCACCATCGCCCGGCTCGATGTTCGCGGCGCAGCCTGCCTCGGCATGGAGCAAAGCCTCGGTGCCCAGGCCCGCGACGCGAAAGCCTTCGATGTGCGGCTTCATGCTGAACTCGCGAGCGGGCAGCGTCAGTTCGGCGTCGATGCTGAATCGGCCATCGATCTGCGCCCGCCCGAGCTCAGGAATTTGCGTTGCGAACAAGCCGAAAGCCTTCGCCAGTGCCTGGTCGTTGACGCTGAAGCTCAGGCGTGCGTGATCGCGCTCGATGCGCGAACGCCAATGCCCTTCGACCGGGCCGGCCTGAACGCCGGCAATGCCATCGTTGCCCTGATGGCCCTGATTGCTCTGAGCGCCGATCAACTTGAAGTCGCCTTGCAGCTTCATCTCCGCATCCGGCATCACGCTGAACTCGGCGCGCGCCAGCCGCAGCGGCTCAACGCCGAGTTGCGGCAGCTTCACGCTGCACGGCGCGCACACCGCCTGCCAGCTGCCAGGCGCTGCACCGGCTTGCCAATGCACCGGGCCGAAGCGGGTCTTCAAGCTGCGCCCTTCGAGCAGGCGCATCGTGAACGGATGGGTTGCCACGTGCAGCATGGCCGGCACGCTGAGGTCGCCGTGCCATCGGCCGATCTGCACCGGATAGGTCCATTCACCCGGTGCTGCCTTGAATGCCTGCCAAGCGCCCATGACCAGCACGGCGCCGCTGAATGCCACGCCGAGCGTCAGGCCGAGGCTGCGTCGGATCCAGATGTTCACAATGCCCTCGCGGTGGTGATGGCCTGCCAAGGCCCGGTGGATTGGCCCAGCTGCGCCGCCCAGAACCAGCTGGAGGCGTCGGTGAAGGTGTGGCCTGCAGTGTCGACAATGCGCTCGCATACGCGGGTATGCTGGCCGTCGCGTTCGGCAATGAAACAGCGCCACAGGCGCTGTTCCGCGTCGCGCTCCAGTTGAGCTTGCTGAATGCGGTAGCCGAGGCCACGATAGCAATCGGCGGCGGGGTGCAGCATGCGGGTCGGCTGGCGGACCTCGCGCAGCACCAGCACCTGTTCACCATCGGTCAGCCGCGCCATCTGCCCCGGAAAGCGCGATGCGAAGCGCAGCTCGACCGAACTCATCGCCAGTGGCCGCAGCGCGCGGCCTTCCCAGGCGGTCGGCCATTCGGTGAGCGTGGAAGGCTCACGGGAGTCTTCGATGCGGTGCTGCGCCAAGGGTGCCAGCGCGCAGCACGCGAGCACCAGGGCCCAGGCGGCTTTCAATGACAGCGGCGTGAAGCACTTGCGGCTGACGTCCGTCAGGCAGGGCGTGATGGCATCAAGCGCGTTCATCGCGGCCTCCATGCACTACCCAGGCGACGGCAGCACAGACGACACCGAGCAGCAGCAAGCCCAAGCCCTGGTGCACGGCTTCCGACACCGCGCCCTGGCTGGCTTCCAGCGCGACCAGCACGCTGTTGCGCAGCACGTTGCCGCCCATCACCAATAAGCCGACGAAGGGCAGGCGGTGCAGAAAGCGGCTGTCGCGCAAGCCGCTGAAAGCCGCCACCGCGCAGGCGCAGAAGTACGCCATCCACACCATCTGCACACCGGAGCAGGGCGCGTCGACGATGACCAACCGGCCTTCCACCACCATCGCGGTGCCACTGCGTTCGGCGGCCCAGCCGGCCCACTGCAGCAACCAGGTGCTGAGCTGCGCGGTCACCACGCGCAGCGGAAAGCCGGCATAGAACTGCAGTGACGACACCACCGGCAGCGCCAGCACCGCAAGCCCGGCCATCGGCAAGCTGGCCTGGCCTGACGGCATCCATGAGCGCACCCCGGCGGCCATCGACAGGGCCGCCAGCAGTGCGCCGATCAGCGGCGGTGTGCCGCAGGCCATGGCTGCCGTGGCGGCCAGCATCGCGGCCAGGGCCGATGCCAACCAGCGCGGCTCGGGCGTGCCGCG
>CAHJWV010000451.1 GCA_903643055.1 Burkholderiales bacterium
CGCCATGGTCAAAACCAACAAACCTTGGGACAAATCGCTTCACTGCGCTTGACTCGAAAGACAGTTACTCAGTGCTTTGCGGATTAGTACCTGTGGTTTTCTATGGGTTCCTCGGCGGTTTCAAACTCACATCGCCCGACTTGCGGTATCGACTCTGTCCTACAGGCGACGAGTCTCTCGCTTCCTAGGATCGGCACACGATCGCAGCGCGAATGGGCGCAGCACTTTCCGACGCAGTTCGTTCGTCGACTGGAAGGAGTACTTCGATGCAAAACCCGTTGTCATCCGAAAGGATTCGCGCCTTCGGGCATCTGCTGCAATCACGCGGCTATGACGCATCTGATTTCGATGTCGAGCAGGAGCCGGATTCGGCCTTGTCCACCTTGTTCGTTCAGATCGGCAATGTGCTGAAGGTGCGCCGTCGTTCCACTGGCGAAGAACGGCTCTACGCCGGTGGCGTGGATTCGGCATGGGCCGATTCGGTATTGACCGACCTGAATAACGGTCACTTGCTGAGCGCGGCAGACGCCAGCGCCGGTGGCATTGGTGGGCGCGTGGTGTAGTTGGATCTTGTTGACGTTTGATCTTGCTGAGGTTCGATCGTGTTGTCGCTCGATGACTGTGTCAGCCCGCGGCCTTCGGCGTTGCAGCTTGGGTTGACATCAAAGCAAGAAGCCCGAAAGCCGTCCCGATAGGCGTTCAGCCAAATCGCGTTTCGGCGCTGTCAAGCACGCCGTCTACCACCGACAGCAATTCGGCAACACTCACCGGCTTGGTCAGATACTGCTGCGCGCCAGCCTGCCGCGCGGCTTCGATCTGATCGGCCAAGGCATCGGCCGATACCACCACCACCGGGATGTCAGCGGTCGCGCTGTTCGATTTCAATTGACGCAGAAGGTCCATGCCATCGATGTCGGGCAGGTGCATGTCGAGAAGAATGAGATCGGGCAGGCGCTCACGAATGGCCGCCAGGCCTTCCAATCCGGTCAGTGAGACCTCGAACCGCACCTGAGGCCGACGCGACAGGATGCCACGCATCACCTCCACATTGGTCTCGTTGTCTTCAACGTAATGCACAGTGCGCTGGTGATAGTCGCTTGACGCCATGCGCGCCTCGTCGAGGCCCATCGGCAAGGTGTCGGGCCGTTCGGCACGTGGCAGGCTGAGGATGAACGAAGAACCTTCCCCTGCCGTGCTGCGAGCGCGCAATGCGCCTCCCATCAACTCGGCCAAGCGCTGGCTGATCACCAGGCCAATGCCGGTGCCTTCGAGCGATGAGCGTTCGCGGCCCAGGCGGTTGAACGGCTGAAAGAGATGCGACAACTGTTGCGGCGTCATGCCCAGGCCAGTGTCGGTGACCGAGATGTCGATGCTGTCACGCGGCCCGGAGCGGGTCTCGATGTGGATCAGCCCGCCCTCGCTGTTGTATTTGACGGCGTTGCTCAGCAGGTTGATCAGGATCTGCTTCACGCGGGTGGTGTCGCCGATCACCCGTGCGTTCGGGTCGGCGATGTTCTGTGTCACGGTGATGCCGCGGCGCCGGGCATCTTGTTCCACCAGCGACAGCGTGGCAACGATCAGTTGGCGCAAGTCCAAGGCATCGGGTTGCAGGTTCAGCGTGCCGGATTCGATGCGCGACAGATCCAGCACGTCGTTGATCATGTCCAGCAAGTGCCAGCCTGCGCTTTGAATCTGCATCACCCAGGGCCGCTGCGATGCGGGCAGCGGGTGGCTCTGATCGAGTTCAAGCAGTTGGGCGAAACCCAGCATCGCGTTGAGCGGCGTGCGCAGCTCATGGCTCATGCGCGAAAGGAACTCGCTCTTGGCGAGGTTGGCGGCTTCGGCAATTTCGCGGGCGCGTTCCGCATCGGCCAACCGCATGTGCTCGGTAATATCTTCCACCACGCCGACGATGCGATAGGGGTTGCCCTGCGGGTCACGCAGCAAGCTGACCACCGATTGCACCCACACCATCCGGTTGTCGTGCGTGATGTAGCGCAGCTGGCGGCGGTACATCGGAATCTCGCCGTGCACCAGCTGGCCCGACAGCACGAAGTCTTGTGCCCGGTCGTCGGGGTGAGTCAGCGCCGCCACGTTCATCGTCGTCAGTTCTTCGGCGATGTAACCCGTCAGTTCACAAAAACGCGGGTTCACCTGTTTCACGTTGCCATGCAGGTCGGTGTAGACCACGCCGATCGGCACGTTGTTCAGGATGTTGCGGAAGCGATGCTCGCTGTTGCGCAGATCGGCTTCGGTGCGTTCGCGCTCGGCGATTTCGCGCTGCAGCGCGAGCGTGCGGTCTGTGACCGCGGCTTCGATGCGGCGGGTGCGGCCGGTGAACGTCAACAGCAGTGTCCCCAGCATCGCGATGGCCAGCAGCCCGACCAGCGAAAACAGCAGCGTGCTGCGCCCGCGTGCATCGGGCAGCTCGGTGCGGCGGGCCAGCACGCGCAGATCCCATTGCCGCCCCGCGAAAGGCAGCGGGCGAACGTGCAGCAATTCGGCTTGCTGCGTCTCGCAGCCCGCCGGCCCGGCCAGGCGCTTGTGTTGCACGCTGGGGTCGTTGTCGACGATGCACAGTGTCAGATAGTGAGGCAGGGTGCTGGCAAACGCATTCAGCGCCTCTTCGGTTTGCAGCGTCACAAACACCACACCTTGCACAGAAGCGAGACGTTCGCTGACCGAGGTTGGCGAGCCGCGGTACAGCGCGCGAAAGATGACCACCGAGGTTTCGTCGTGGGCATTCTGAGTGGCGCGAAATCCGGCGCTGGCCACCGGCGCATTGGTGCGAATCGCTGCGTCGATCGCTTCACGCGCCATGGGCACCGAACGCCCGTTGACGCCGAGGGCGGCAGCGTTCAGGTCGGCCGGCTCAATGTAGCGAAGTGCCATCACCGGCTCGTCGGGCGCCGGCTTGTAGTCGAAATCGGTGCGGTTGAAGACGCGATAGTCGGGGAAGTCTTTGGCGCGCACGCGTGCTTCATAGGCAGGCACGTCGGCGCGTGCCACCTGCTCGCTCCAGCCCATGGCCTGCAAATGTTCACCTGCCGTCACCCAGGTGCTGGTGGCCCGGCGCATTTCATCGCGCGTGACTTCATCGGAGGCGATGAAGATGCCGTGCAATGCCTGCAGTGCATGCAGGGG